>JAJYTL010000116.1 GCA_021793055.1 Pseudomonadota bacterium | reverse complement strand
GATCTGGCTCGGCATCCCGATGGAGAAGCTCAATGTCAACGGCGGCGCCATCTCGATCGGCCACCCCTATGGCATGAGCGGCGCGCGCATGGTCGGACACGCGCTGATCGAGGGCAAGCGGCGCGGCGCGAAATACGTCGTCTGCACCATGTGCGTCGGCGGCGGCATGGGCGCCGCCGGCCTGTTCGAGGTCGCCTGAGCAAGCCGAACCAAGCGAAGGCCGCGCCGCCGTCGACGATGCGCGCGGCCTTCGCCGCCGGCCGCTCTCGCGCCGGAGAGCGCCCCGCCCCGCGTCGCGGAGCGGCCGGACCTTGCGCCTGAACCGGCCGCGCGCCGCCAGCAAGCCGGCGGCCCTTGTCCTGCTTTCGCTCTGCACCGTCGGCGCGCTGAGCACGTGGTTTTCCGCGGCCGGCATCCTGCCCCAACTCGTCGCCCGCTATCGCCTCTCGGGGCTCGACCAGTCGCTGCTCACTTCGAGCGTGCTGCTCGGCTATGTCCTCGGCACCATGGTCAGCGCCGTTTTCGGCCTCGCCGACCGGCTCAATCCGCGGCGCTTCTTCTCTGCCTCGGCGGTGATCGCGGGTGCCAGCAACCTGCTTCTGCTCTGGATCGATCCCGCCTTACCCGCCGCCATCGCCTGCCGTTTCATCACCGGCGCCACGGTCGCCGGCATCTATCCGATCGGCGTCAAGATGGCGGCGACCTGGGCCCGAAACGGCAGCCGCGACGGCGGCCGCAGCGACATGGGCCTGTTGCTCGGCCTGCTCATCGGCGCGCTGACGTTCGGCACCGCCGCGCCGCATCTTCTCGACGCCTTCGGCGGCGCCGATTGGCGCGCCACCATCGCCCTGACTTCGGGCCTCGCCTTCGCCGCCGCGGTCCTGGTGGAATTCGTCGCGCTCGGGCCGAATCACAGGCGGATGCCGCCGTTCAACCCGCGCTTCGTTCTGCTCGCCTGGCGGGACAAGGCGCTCCGTCTCGCCAATTTCGCCTATTACGGCCACAATTGGGAACTGTTCGGCATGTGGACCTGGCTCGGCGCCTTCATCGCCGCGAGTTATCAGGCGACGCTCGGGCCGCGCGCCGCGTTCTGGGCGCCGCTTGCCGCCTTCGCCGCCATCGGCGTCGGTGGCGCCATCGGCTGCGTCGGTGGCGGGCTGATCGCCGACCGCATCGGCCGCACCCGGCTCACCGCCTGGGCAATGGCCGCGAGCGCCGCCTGCTCGCTCTCGATCGGCTTCCTGTTCGGCTCGAACCCCTGGGCGGTGCTGGCGCTCGCCTTCGTCTGGGGCATCACGGTGATCGCCGATTCGGCGCAATTCTCGGCCAGTATCGCGGAACTGTCGCAACCCGAGATCGTCGGCACCATGCTGACGGTGCAGACCTGCGTCGGCTTTCTCGTCACCTTGGGCGCGGTCCACCTGCTGCCGCCCCTGGTGCACCGGATCGGCTGGCGCTACGCTTTCATGCCGCTCGCCGTCGGCCCGATACTCGGCATCGTCGCCATGACGCGGCTCAGGGCGCGGCCGGAAGCGGTCAAGCTCGCCTCCGGCCGGCGCTAGATCAGGCGCCGACCCATTGGGCTGGCGCACGGACATGGTTTTGGGCCCGAACGACCCAAAACCATCGTGCGTCCGAGCATGATCCCGAAAAGTGGAGGCCACTTTGCGCACAAGATCATGCTCCGACTCATTGGACCAGCGCACGGATATGGTTGTGGGTCGTGCGACCCAAAACCATCGTGCGCCAGAGCCCCGCCGTCGCGATCACAGCGGCGAAGTCGGATCGAAATTAGGCTTCCGCTTCTCGCGGTGCGCCGCCAGGCCCTCGCGCGGCTCGGGCCCGGTGAAGCCGATCATCTCAAGCGCAAGCGAGGCGTCGAAGGTCGGCCCGGCCATGCGCAGCCAGTTGTTCAGCGCATATTTGGTCCAGCGGATGGCGCTCGGCGGACCGGCGACGAGACGCCCGGCGATCTCCAGCGCCTTGTCCTGAAGCTCCGCCTCCTCGACCGCGAGCGAGACCAGGCCGAGGCGCTCCGCCTCCTCACCGTTCACCGGCTCGCACAGCAGCAGGTAGTACTTGGCCTTGGCCATGCCGCAAAGGAGCGGCCACAGAATGACCGCGTGATCGCCGGCGGCAACGCCAAGCCGCGTGTGGCCGTCGATGATGCGGGCGGTCTTCGCCGCGATCGACACGTCGGCGAGCATCGCCGCGACCAGACCGGCGCCGACCGCCGAGCCGTGGATCGCCGAGACGATCGGCTTCGAGCAGTTGATGATGTTGTAGACTAGGTCGCGCGCCTCCTTCCAGGTGCGGCAAAGCGCCTGGTAGTCGGTCATGTTCTTCTCGATCATGTCGAAGTCGCCGCCGGCGGAGAACGCCTTGCCTGCGCCGCGTAGGATCACCGCGCTGATGTCCGGATCGGCGTCGATCTCGCGCCACACCTCGGTCAATTCCTTGTGCCCGACCGCGTCGAGCGCGTTCAGTCTCTCCGGCCGGTTCAAGGTCATGCGCAAGACCCGGTTCGCCGGTCGGTCGAAGGAAATGCGCGTGTAGGATTGGTAACGCTCGCTCATATTCGGACTCCTGAAAAAGATCGCGAGGCAGGATGGGGCGGTGACAAGGCCGAGGGACGGCGCTCGGCCGCCCGCGGCGGTTGCCCCAACCATAAAAGGAACGCCGGACGGGACAAGCGGAAATGGCTTGAGCGATTCCAAGGCATCGACAGCCGGCGGTGCCGGCGGCGATCCGCGCTGGACAGAAGGGGAAGCGACGGACTATAACGCCGCCCGTCCGCCAGAGAATATGGAACCGTCATGGCTATCGAGCGCACGCTTTCGATCATCAAACCCGACGCCACCCGTCGCAACCTGACCGGCGCCGTCGCCGACCGCCTGGAACGGGCCGGGCTTCGCATCGTGGCGCAGAAGCGGCTCCGGCTGTCCCGCGCGCAGGCGGAGGCCTTTTACGCCGTCCATCGCGAGCGCCCTTTCTTCAACGATCTCTGCACCTTCATGACCTCGGGTCCGGTGGTGGCTCAGGTCCTCGAAGGCGACAACGCGGTCGCGAAAAACCGCGAGGTGATGGGTGCGACCGATCCCGCCAAGGCCGCGGCCGGCACCATCCGCAAGGATTTCGCCGAATCGATCGAGGCCAATTCCGCGCACGGCTCGGACAGCATCGAGAACGCCGCCGTCGAGATTGCGTTCTTCTTTTCCGCGATCGAAATCGTCGGCTAGCGCACGATGATTTTAGGTCGATTCGACCCGAAATCATGCCCGTGCGCTGTTCCGGGCGCCGTTTCTACAGACCGGGAGCACGACCCGGTCGAATGAACCGATGCCGTCGGGCGCGGCCGCGCCCGATGCCGTAATCTAGCGCGCGGGATTGAGGCGGAAACCGAAGTCCGGCGGCCCGGCATCGCGAATCCGCACCACGTCGCCGATCACCTCGGCCCGTCGCTCCGCGACCAGGCGAAGCGCCAGGGGATAGAGCGCGTGCTCGGCCTCGAGCACGCGGACGGCCAGGGTTTCCGCGGTGTCGCCGTCGGCGACCGGAACCACGGCTTGGCCGACGATCGGCCCGGCATCCATCTCGGGGCGGACGAAATGGACCGTGCAGCCGGTGAAGCGCACCCCCGCGGCGATCACACGCTCATGCACGTCGAGACCGCGGAAGGCCGGCAACAGCGAGGGGTGGATGTTCAGGATCCGATCCGCCCAGCGGCGCACGAACTCGCCCGTGAGCAGGCGCATGAAGCCGGCGAGGCAGATCAGCTCGACGCCGGCCGCCCGGAGCGCCCGATCGAGCTCGGCCTCGAAGGCCGCGCGCTCCTTGCCGCGGTGCTCGATGACCTGGGTCGTGATGCCCGCCGCCTCGGCATGACGAAGACCTAAGGCACCCGCGACATTCGAGATCACGAGCGCGATCTCGGCTGGAAAATCCGCCGCCACCGCGTGGCGGATCAGCGCCTCGAGGTTCGAGCCGCGGCCCGAGATCAGAACCGCAACCCTCACCCGCGCCACGCTTCCGCCATGCCGGCAAGCGCCACCGCGGGCGGCGCCTTGTCGTCCGCCGCGGCAACGATGCGGCCGATCTCGAAGACCCGCTCGCCTGAGGCGCGCAGATCGGCCATCGCCGCCTCCAGGCGATCCGCGGCGACCACGACGATCATGCCGATACCGTTGTTGAAGGTCCGTGCCATTTCCTCGGGCGCCACCGCGCCGGCCTGCTGCAGCCAGGCGAACAGCGGCGGCCGGGGCCAGCTCGCGGCCGCGATCTCGGCGACGACGCCGGGCGGCAGCACGCGCGGCACGTTGTCGACCAGGCCGCCGCCGGTGATATGGGCGAACGCCTTGACCCCGACGTCGCGTAGCACCTTGAGACAGCTTTTGACGTAGATCCGGGTCGGGGCCAGGAGGATTTCGCCGAGTGGAGCCGCCGAATCGAAGGGCGCCGGCCGATCATAGGTGAAGCCGCCCGCGGCGACGATGGCGCGGGCGAGCGAGAAGCCGTTGGCGTGAAGGCCGCTTGAGGCGAGGCCGATCAGGCGGTCGCCGGCGACGATGCCGGGCCGCGGCAACAGTGCGTCGCGCTCGGCGGCGCCGACGCAAAAGCCCGCGAGATCGTAGTCGCCGGCCTGATAAAGGCCGGGCATTTCCGCAGTTTCGCCGCCGATCAGGGCGCAGCCGGCGGCCTGGCAGCCCTCGGCGATGCCGGCGATGACCTCGGTCGCAAGCCCGACATCGAGCCGGCTGGTGGCGTAATAATCGAGGAAGAACAAGGGCTCGGCGCCCTGGACGACGACATCGTTGACCGACATGGCGACGAGATCGACGCCGATCCCCCGGTGCCGCCCGGCGACCAGCGCGACCTTCAGCTTGGTGCCGACGCCGTCCGTCCCGGCGACCAGGATGGGATCGCGGAAACCCGCGGCCTTGAGGTCGAAAAGCGCCCCGAAACTGCCGAGGGCGGTATCCGCGCCGGCGCGCCGGGTCGCCCCGACGAGCGGCTGGATCGCCCGAACCAATGCCTGGCCGGCGTCGATATCGACGCCCGCGCCCTTATAGGTCTGACCCCGGTTGATGGCTTCCCCCACGCTGGGATATGCTGCCGCAGCAATTTGCGACGCGGCAAACCATACTTAATCCGACGGGCTTTGCAATGACCCCGTTCTTCCGTCTGGCGGCCGCCTCGGCGGCGTTCCTTATGCTTCCCCTGGCCGCGATTTCCCCGGCCAGGGCGGCGCTCGCCGATCCGTTCACCGTCGCCAACGTCCCGGTCGACGTCACCGCAGCGAGCGCCGCCATCGCCCGGCTGCAGGCGATCAGCCAGGGCCAACGCGACGCCTACGGCATTCTGTTGCACCGGCTGACACGAAAAAGCGACTGGGCGGCGCTTCCCAAGATCGACGACGAGACGCTCGAAACGCTGGTGCGAAGCATCGAGATCGGCGACGAGCACACCTCGCCGATCCGTTATATCGCCAAGCTTACCGTGCGCTTTCGCGGCGACAACGTCGAGGCGCTGCTGAGCGGCGATAACATCCCGTTCTCCGAATCGGCGGCGGCGCCGCTGCTCATCCTCCCGGTCTTCGCCAGCGCCGGCGGCAGCGTGTTGTGGTCGGACCCCAATCCCTGGCGCACGGCCTGGGGCCAGAAGCCGGAGGGCTATGGCCTGCTGCCGCTTTCGGTGCCGCTCGGCGATATCGAGGACGTCGGCACGATCGACGCCAAGGCGGCGCTCGCGGGCGACCCCGCGAAGCTCGCCAAGATCGCGCAGCGCTACGACGCCGGCGGCGTCGCCGTCGCCGTCGCGACCGCGACCGCGAACGGCCTTTCGATCCAACTCCACGAATATGGCGAGGGCACCGGCACGCCCCCGACGCTGACCGTGGCCGGCACGGCCGGCCCCGCTCTGTTCAGCCGGGCGGTCGCCAAGACCGCGAGCGCGCTCGAGGAAACCTGGAAGCAGGCGACGCTGCTCGATCCCAACCATCCGGCGGCGCTCAGCCTCCAGGTCGCCTTCGCCAATCTCAAGGATTGGCTCGCGACCGAACAGGAACTACAGGACACGCCGGCGATCCAGAGTCTCAACCTGACCTCGTTTACCCGCAGGCAAGCCGAGGTGACGCTACATTATCTCGGCACCGCCCACGGCCTCGCGCTGACCCTCGCCCAGCGCCGGCTCAAGCTCGCCGACCAGAACGGCTATTGGGCGCTGCGACCGATCGCGCCCCCGGCGGCGGATAGGGCGGTAGACGGCGCGAAAGGTGTGCCGGCCAGCGCCCCGGCAATGGCCCCGCCCAAACCGGCGCCGCATCTCGCCCCGGCGCTGCCGCCCGACGGCAGCGAACGCCCATGACCGCCGCCCGCCTGGCTTTCCGCGAAGGGCGGCTGCCGGCCGCGGCGCCATGACCACCGGCAACAAGCTCGGCCTCGCGGCGCTCGGTGCCGCCCTCGTTGTACTGCTCTATCTGCTGCGCGGCATGCTGCTGCCGTTCGTCGCCGGCATGGCGATCGCCTATTTGCTCGATCCGCTGGTCAACTGGCTTGAGGCCAAGGGCATCCGGCGCAGCTTCGGCTCCGCGCTTCTACTCGTCGTCTTCTTCGGTGGCTTCGTTCTCGCGCTGGTCTTGATCGTGCCGACGATCCAAAACCAGATCGCCGGTCTTGCCGGCGGGCTGCCCACGATCGTCGGCTGGTTCCGCGACAAGCTTCTGCCGCTTCTCGGCCCGCTGTTTCAGGGCGCGCTGCCGGGAAGCCTGTCGAAGGAGGCCGGCGCGTGGATTGCGAGCGCGCTCGGCGGGCTGGTCGGCAGCGGCCTCGCGCTGGTCAATCTGATCTCGCTACTGCTGGTGACGCCGGTGGTCGCCTTCTACCTGCTGCGCGACTGGAACCAGGTGGTGGACCGCATCGACGGCTGGCTGCCGCGGGGCCAAGCGCCCGTCATTCGCGCCAACATGCGCGAAATCGACAACGTTCTCGCCGGCTTCGTGCACGGCCAAGTGATCGTCTGTGCCATCCTCGCGGCCTATTACGGCCTCGCCCTGACCCTTCTGAAGGTTCATTATGGGCTTCTGATCGGCATCCTGACGGGTGTTTTCGCCTTCGTGCCGTTCATCGGCACGTTCTTCGGCTTCGTCACCGCGACCGCCGTCGCGACGGTGCAATTCTGGCCGAACTATCTTTCCGTCGTCCTGGTCGTCGCCGCCTTCGCGGTCGGCAGCTTCTTCGAGGGCAATATTCTCAGCCCCAAGCTGGTCGGTGACCGGGTGCGGCTGCATCCCGTCTGGGTGATCTTCGCGTTGCTCGCCTTCGCCGCGCTGTTCGGCTTCGTCGGTGTGCTGCTCGCCGTGCCGGTCGCGGCGGTGATCGGCGTGCTGACGCGCTTCACCATCGGGCGCTATCTGGAGAGCGACCTCTATCGGGGCGACAGGCAGCACGGCGGGCCGCGGGAGCCACATTGAGCGCGCGCCAGATTCCGCTTGAGCTCGGCCATCGTCCGGCGCTGAAGCGCGAGGATTTCCTCGTCGCGCCAAGCAACGCGGCGGCGGTCGCCTGGCTCGACCGCTGGCCGGAATGGCCGCAGCGCGCGCTCGTCATCCATGGGCCGGAAGGCGCCGGCAAAAGCCATCTGGCCGAGGCCTGGCGAGAACGCTCGGGCGCCCTGCGGCTCGAAGCCGACGCGCTGGCCGGCCAGGCGCTGCCGGCGCTGGCCGAGCACGCGCTGGTGATCGAGGACCTCGACCGCGGCGTCGACGAGACGGCGCTGTTCCATCTCTACAACATGATGGCGGAGGCGGGGCGCTTCCTGCTCCTGACCGCGAGGGTGGCGCCGGTCCGCTGGCCGCTGCGCTTGCCGGATCTGCGCTCGCGCCTCCTCGCGGCGCCGGCGGTCGCGCTGCAGCTGCCGGACGAGGCGCTGATCGGCGCCGTCCTAGTCAAGACCTTCGCCGACCGCCAGATTCGCGTCTCGGAAGAGGTCATCCTCTATCTTCTGAGCCGCATGGAGCGATCCTTCGCCGCCGTGCAGGAGATCGTGGCGGCGCTCGACCGCGTCGCGCTGGCGGAACGGCGCGCCATTACTATTCCTTTGGTTCGGCAATTATTGCATGATCGCGATACGGAAACGCCGGACGAAAATCGAGGAGAAAACTGATGGATTTGGGCATCGCCGGAAAGACGGCGCTGGTTTGCGCGGCCAGCAAGGGTCTGGGCAAGGGCTGCGCGCTGGCGCTGGTGCGTGAGGGCGTCAACGTGGTGATCACGGCGCGCAGCAAGGACGCGCTCGAGGCGACCGCGGCCGAGCTTCGCAAGCAGGCCACGGCTGGCGCCACGGTGAAGATCGCCACCGGCAACATCGCGACCCTCGAGGGCCGCGCCGCCGCGCTTGAAGTCTGCCCCTCGCCCGACATTCTGGTCAACAACGCAGGCGGCCCGCCGCCCGGCGATTTCCGAGATTGGGGCCGCGATCAATGGATCGCCGCGCTCGACGCCAACATGCTCGCGCCGATCGAGCTGATGAAGGCCACCGTCGACAACATGATGAAGCGGGGCTTCGGCCGCGTCATCAACATCACCTCGGGCGCAGTCAAGGCGCCGATCGACATTCTCGGCCTGTCCAACGGCGCGCGCTCCGGCCTCACCGGCTTCGTCGCCGGACTGGCGCGGAAGACGGTGCGCAACGGCGTCACCATCAACAATCTTCTGCCCGGACCCTTCGACACCGACCGCCTGCGCGCCACCGTCCAGGTGCAGGCCAAGGCGAGCGGCCGCACGCCCGATGAGGAAGCGAAGAACCGCGCAGCGAACAATCCCTCGGGCCGTTTCGGCACGCCGGAGGAATTCGGTGCCGCCTGCGCCTTCCTTTGCAGCGTTCATGCCGGCTACATCCCGGCCAGAACCTGCTGAT
>JAJYTL010000115.1 GCA_021793055.1 Pseudomonadota bacterium | reverse complement strand
GGCCTCGCCGCGATCAACGGCGGCACAGCCGGGCCTCGCGCCGTCGGCGTCTCGGCGGCCGATCATCACGGCGCCGCCTTGTTCGCCCTTGGCATTCTTGCCGCGCTCGCCGGCCGCGAGCGCAACGGTCGCGGCTGCCGCGTCGATGTCAGTCTGCTGTCGGCGGCGCTCGACCTGCAGACTGAATCCTTCGTCTGCTATCTGAACGGCGAGAGTCCGGCGAGCACGGCGGTTCCCGACGATCATCTCGGCGGCTGGTATTTTCCCGGTCCCTACGGCATCTACGAGACGAAATCCGGCTCGCTCGCGCTCTCGCTCTCGCCGCTCGCGGTGCTCGGCCGTGTCTTGGAAGTGCCGGCGCTGGCGGCGATTCCCGATGCCGAAGGCTATGCGCGGCGGACGGAGATCGCTGCCCTTGTCGCCGAGGCCTTGAAGCGGCGCGACCGCGACGCGTGGTGCCAGGCGATGACCGCGGCCGGCATCTGGCATGCGCCGATCAACGGCTACGATGAGGTTCTGGCCGACCCGCAGGTGCGCCACAACAAAAGCTTCGTCGCGCTCGCGGGCGCGACCGGAACGCCGATCACGCTGCTCGATCACCCGATCCGCTACGATGGCAAGACGCCGGAAGTCCGCCTGGTGCCGCAGCCGCTCGGCGCGCAGACCGCCGAGGTGATGGCGGAGATCGGCTATGGAGAAAACGAGATCGCGGCGCTGGCGCGGGCTGGCGTTATCGGCCTGCCGTCGGCCGGCCGGGACTAAATGCTGAGAGCATGATCCCCCGCGCTAGGCTGCTGGCTCCGAGCCGAGCGCGAAATCGACCGCGGCCTCGACATGCAGCCCGGTGGTGTCGAACATCGGCATTCCGGGCCGGTCATCTTGCGCGATAAGGAGCGGGATTTCGGTGCAGCCAAGGATGACGCCCTCGGCGCCGCGCCCCCGCATGCGGTCGACGATTTCGAGATAGGCGGCCTTGGATTCGGCGGTGAAGCGCCCGCGGCAGAGCTCGTCGAAGATGATGTGGTCGACCAGGTCCTGCTCTTCCGGCGTCGGCGCCATGGTGTTGACGCCGAAATTCTCGGCGTAGCGGCGGCTCAGGAAGTCGGTCGCCATCACCGGCTTGGTGCCGAGCAGGGCGACGCGGCTGAGGCCCTGGGCGCGAATCGCCCGCGCCGTGGGATCGACGATATGGAGAAAGGGGATCGCGAGCCCGGCGGTAAAGATCGGCGCCGTGCGATGCAGCGTGTTGGAGACGCAAAGCAGGATCTCCGCGCCGGCGCCCTCCAGGGCGCGCGCGCGTTCGGCAAGGTAGGCGCCGAGTTCCTGCCAGCGGCCGTCGCGGACGCGGGCGGCGCAGAAGCCGAAGTTCATCGAACTGATGATCAACTCGGCGGTGTTCCAGCCGCCGAGACGTTCGTTCACCGCTTGGTTGAGACGGCGGTAGTAATCGGCCGTCGCCTGGTCGCTCGAGCCGCCGAGAATGCCGATCCGCTTCATCTATTCCGCCTCAGATCGCCGCTGCGTCAGGTGTTTTTCACCCATTTCAGGTGATGCAGCGCGACCGCGACGGTATCGCCGTGCTGGTTGGTGACGGCGATATCGGCCTTGGCGCGGCGCTTCGAGACGTCGATCTCGCGGATGGTGTAGGTGATGGTCACCGTGTCGTTGAAGAAGACCGGCTTGAGGAAGCGCACCCCGTCGTAACCGAGCGAGACCGCGGTCTCCTCGGCGTTGTCCGGCGCCGCCTTCAGGATCATCATCGTCGAGGCGGTCGACATGTAGGCGACCATGAGCGCGCCATGAGCGATGCGCCTGCCATAGGACGAGCGCTTCATGAACTCCTCGTTCACGTGGTTGCCGGCGAAATCGCCGCTGATGCCCGCGAACATATAGACGTCGGTCTCGCCCACGGTCTTGGCGAAGGTCACCTGATCGCCTTTCGCCACATAGAAACCCGCCATCGCCGTCTCCCTTCTCGAATTTTCGTATCGGCCGACGAGACGCCGGCCGGGCGCGGCCTCAGTCGCCCTCGAACTCGACCAGGGTCAGCACCTTGACGCCCATGCCCTCGAGTCGCTTGCGCCCGCCGAGATCGGGCAGGTCGATGATGAACGACGCGCCGACCACCTCGGCGCCGGCGCGGCGCATCAGGTTGACCGCCGCCTGCGCCGTGCCGCCGGTCGCGATCAGGTCGTCGATCAGCAGCACGCGGTCGCCCTTGGTCACCGCGTCGGCGTGAATTTCGACCCGGTCTGTGCCGTATTCGAGCGCATAGTCCTCGCCGATGGTCTCCCACGGCAGCTTGCCCTTCTTGCGCACCGGGATGAAGCCCAAGGAAAGCTGATGCGAGACAGCGCCGCCCAGGATGAAGCCGCGCGCCTCGATGCCGGCAACCTTGGTGATGCCCGAACCGGCGTGGACCTGCACCAGTTCGTCGACGATCTTGCGGAAACCCCGGGCATCGCCGAGAAGCGTGGTGATGTCGCGGAACATAATCCCCTTCTTCGGGTAGTCGGGGATGGTGCGAATCTTGGATTTGATGTCGGTCACGGAAATCGCTCCTGCGCCTTAAGGGCCGTTGATCTTGACGATGGCTATTGCTTGAGCAGCCGGCCGGCGACCGCGTCGAGCATATCGATGAGCGCGGGGTCGCGGGCTTCCGGCGCCGTGATCACCGCGTTGTCGAGCGCCCGGTCGCAGCCGAAGGGGCAGGTCTCGGGGCGGTGGTGGAGATGCGGCGCTGTCGCCTTGACCAGGGCCTTGGCCTTGTCGGCGTTGTCGAGCAGCACCTTGATGACCTGCGCCACGTCGACGTGCTCGTGATCCGGGTGCCAGCAATCGTAGTCGGTGACCATGGCGACGGTCGCGTAGCACATCTCGGCCTCGCGGGCGAGCTTGGCCTCCGGCATGTTGGTCATGCCGATTACGTCGCAGCCCCAGCCGCGATAGAGGAAGCTTTCGGCCTGGGTCGAGAATTGCGGTCCCTCGATGGCGATGTAGGTGCCGCCGCGCTTGACCGGAATCTTGACCTCGCGCGCCGCCGTTTCCAGTGCGTCGCCGAGCCGGCGGCAGGTCGGATGGCCGAAGGCGACATGGGCGACGAGGCCGGCGCCGAAAAAGCTTCTCGGCCGCGACACGGTGCGGTCGATGAACTGGTCGACGATGACGAAGGTGCCAGGCGCGAGTTCCTCTCGGAACGAGCCGCAGGCACTGACCGAGATCACGTCGGTGCAGCCGGCGCGTTTCAGCACGTCGATATTGGCGCGGTAGTTGATGGCGGTGGGGGACAGCCGGTGGCCGCGGTCGTGGCGCGGCAGGAAGACGAGATCGGTCTCGCCGAGGCGGCCGAACAAGAGCGCTCCCGACGGCGCGCCCCAGGGGCTTTCGCGGTTTTCCCAGCGGGTGTCGGCGAGGCCTGGAATTTCGTAAACCCCGCTACCGCCGATGATGCCGATTCTGCCCTTGCGATCCGTTCCGCCCATGGCCTCTCTCAATCCCTCGCTCGCGAATGTCGCCGGCATCTTACCCGAAAGCGGCGGGCAAGGAAGCCGCGAAGCGCCGCCACCGCGGGGCGGAAAAAGAAACGGCCCGGATCGATATCGATCCGGGCCGCTCGCCTTGCATCGGCCGCTCGCCTTGCGGCGCCGGCGAAGTCTCAGCCTAGTGCTCGACGTCCTTCCACGCCCGCCGCTTGGCGAAGAAGAAGACGATCGCCAGGATGAAGAGGAAGATCATCACCTTCACGCCGAGTTGGTGGCGCTGATCGAGATGCGGATGCGAGGCCCACATCAGGAAGGTCGCGACGTCACGCGCTTCCTGGTCGAGGGTCGCTTTGGTGCCGTCGGCGTAATGCACGCGATTGGCCGTCAGCGGCGGCGGCATGGCGATGCGCCCGCCGGGAAAGTACGGGTTGTAGTAGCGCCCTGTCGGCACGAACATGCCCTTCGGCGGCTTCTGGTTGAAGCCGGTCAGGATGGCGTAGATGTAGTTCGGGCCGCCGTCGCGCGCCGCGGCCATCAGCGAGAGATCGGGCGGCGCGACGCCGTTGAAGGTCGCCGCCGCGGCTTCCTCGTTCGGGAACGGCGCGACGAAGGCATCCGAGGGTCGCGCCGGCCGCTTGTACATCTTGCCTTCCTTGTTCGGGCCGGCGGTCACCGTGTAGCCCGAGGCGATCGCCTTGATCTCGGCCTTGCTGTAGCCGAGCGCCGAAAGATCGCCGTAGTGCAGGTAATCCATCGAATGGCAGCTCGCGCAGACTTCCTTGTAGACCTGGAAGCCGCGCTGCAGCGCCGCCTGATTGTAGGTGCCGAACGGTCCGTCGAAAGACCACGAAAGATCGGGCGGCGACTTCTGCACGAAGGCCGCCGCTGCGGCCGGCACCGGCCGGACCACGCCAAGGGTCAGGAGAACCACCGCCGCGACCAGGAACTTACGCATTACCCGCTCCATTACGCTTTCTCCGTTCCTGCGCGCTTCGCTTTCTTATCCAGCACCGCCTGGCTGATGCTTTCCGGCATCGGCTTCGGCCGCTCGAACCAGCCGACGAACGGCAGGATGACGAAGAAGAAGAGGAAGTAATAGATTGCCGCGATGCGGCCGTAGAACTTGGCCGGTCCAATCGGCGGCAGATGCCCAATATAGCCGAGGATCACGCAGTCGATCACGAAGATCCAGAAGAACTGCTTGAAGATCGGGCGGAACTTGCCCGAGCGCACCGGCGAGGTGTCGAGCCAGGGCAGGAGGAACAACACGCAGACCGAAAGGCCAAGCAGCATGACGCCGATCAGCTTGTTCGGCACCGAGCGCAGGATGGCGTAGAAGGGCAGGAAGTACCATTCCGGCTCGATATGCGGCGGCGTGTTCAGCGCGTTCGCCATGATCGAGTTGTCCGGGTTCAGCAGCGCGCCCGGATCGAAGAAGATCCAGTAGCAGAAGAAGATCAGGAAGATCGTGATGCCGAACAGGTCCTTCACGGTGTAGTAGGGGTGGAAGGGCAGGGTGTCCTGCGGCCCCTTCACATCGATGCCGAGCGGGTTGTTCGAGCCGTGCTGGTGTAGCGCCCAGAGATGCAGCGCGACGGCGGCGACGATCACGAACGGCAACAGGTAGTGCAGCGCGTAGAACCGGTTCAGGGTCGGCGCGCCAATCGCGTAGCCGCCCCACAGCCACGAGGTGATGGCGTGGCCGACCACCGGAATGGCGGAGAACAGGCTGGTGATCACCGTCGCGCCCCAGAAGCTCATCTGGCCCCACGGCAGGGTGTAGCCGAAGAAGGCGGTCGCCATCATCAGCAGCAGGATAATCACGCCCATGAACCACAGGATCTCGCGCGGCCGCTTGTAGGAACCGTAGTAGAGGCCGCGGAAGAGATGGATGTAGACGACCATGAAGAACATCGACGCGCCGGTCGCATGGATGTAACGCAACAGCCAGCCATAGTTGACGTCGCGCATGATGCCCTGGACCGAGCTGAAGGCGAGCGTCGCCGAGGGCGAGTAGTGCATCGCCAGCACGATGCCGGTCACGATCTGCACCACCAGCATGAATCCGGCGAGCGAGCCGAAATTCCACCAGTAGCTCAGATTCTTCGGCGCCGGGTACTCCACCAAGAAATGGCGGTAGAAGCTAAAGACCGGCAAGCGATACTCGATCCACTTGACCAGCTTGTTATTGGTCTCAACAGCCATCTTTAAAACCTTTGGACGAGATCGATGGACCTGGAAGTCGCCCGGCGAGAAGCGCCGAGCCGGATTTGCGGTGGGGCGGAAGGGCCGGATCGTCGCACCGATGATGATAAAGTCCGCAAGACAACCTTAGTACCCCCGAAGTCGGCGCTCTTCGGCTCCTCTCGGCGACCGGTAGTGGATCGCGGCAAGCAGCATCGGTTAAAATCACGGATTGAGCGCCCACCCCTCTTGGAAACTCCAGCGTTTTTCTCACTATCCATTCCGGTTGTCCAGCCTTTCGGCGACCCGGTGCGACAGGTTGCCGCAGACGGGAAGACGCCGCGCAAACGGGCACAAATCATGCGTCTCGCACTTTATCAGCCGGATATGCCGCCGAACCTCGGCACCCTGTGCCGGCTCGGCGCCTGCCTCGGCATCCCCCTCGACCTTATCGAGCCTTGCGGTTTCCCCTTTTCCGATCGGGATTTTCGCCGCGCCGCGCTCGATTACCTCGCCGGCACAGCCTTGACGCGCCATGGCTCGTGGGATCAGTTCGCCGCCGCCCGGCCAGCCGGGCGGCTGATTCTCCTCACCACCAAGGCCGATCTCGTCTATACCGATTTTCGGTTCCGGCCGGACGACGTGCTGTTGGTCGGGCGCGAGTCGGCCGGCGTGCCGGATTTCGTGCATGCCGCCGCCGATGCCCGGATTCGGGTGCCGATGCGCCTCGGCTTCCGCTCGCTCAATGTCGCGATCGCGGCGGCCATGGTGCTCGGCGAGGCGCTGCGCCAAAGCGGGCTGTTCCCGGCCGCGGCGGGCGAGTCGGCCGGTGATGAGTCGCGGGTTGACGAGGAGAGCCGATGACGATGGAAATTCGCGCGGCGGCGCAAGCCTGGTTCGAGGGCCTGCGCGACCGGCTGGTCGCGGCCTTCGAGCAACTGGAGGCCGAGAGCGGCGCGCCGCTCGGCCCGGCCGGGACGGCGGATCCGGCGGTGGACCGGGCGGTCGCAGGCCGCTTCCGGCGCCGTGACTGGCAGCGGCCGGGCGGCGGCGGCGGCGTGACCGCGCTCCTCCGCGGCCGGCTTTTCGAGAAAGCCGGTATCAACGTCTCGACCGTCACCGGCAGCTTCGCCCCTGAATTCGCGCGCCAGATTCCGGGCGCCGGCGAAGACGGCCGTTTCTGGGCCAGCGGCATTTCGCTCGTCGTCCATCCGCTCTCGCCCAAGATTCCGTCGGTGCATTTCAACACCCGCCGCATCGAGACCGCCAAGGGCTGGTTCGGCGGCGGCGCCGATCTGACGCCGATCGTGGCCGATGCCGCCGATCGCGATTCGTTTCATGCCGCGCTGCAGGGCGCCTGCGATCGCCACGGCGCCGATTATTACGTCCGCTTCAAGAAGTGGTGCGACGAGTATTTCTTCCTGCCCCATCGCAACGAGCCGCGCGGGGTCGGCGGCATCTTCTTCGATTATCTCGAGAGCGGCGACGTCGCAGCCGACTTCGCCTTCGTCCGCGACGTCGGCGAAACCTTCCTCGACAACTATCCGAAAATCGTGCGCCGGCACATGGCCGAGCCCTGGAGCGCCGAAGAGCGCGCCCATCAATTGCAGCGCCGTGGCCGCTACGTCGAGTTCAACCTGCTCTACGACCGCGGCACCCAGTTTGGCCTCAAGACCGGCGGCGACACCGAGGCGATCCTGATGTCGCTGCCGCCCGAGGTGTGCTGGCCCTGATCGGCGCTGGACTCAGCTACGGGCCATCTCGGCGACCTTGCGGCTCGCCGGCCGCCCGAAGCATTGCCGGAGCCAGGCGGTGACCTTGGCGTAGGCGGAAAGATCGACCTTCCCGACCCGCGCCCAGGACAGCACCGAGGCGACGTTGAGATCGGCGACGGTGAAGGCGGGGCCGAGCAGGTAGTCGCTGGTCGCGAGCGCACTTTCGAGCACGGCGAGCGGCTTTTGCATCTTCTCGATGGCGCGCGCCGCCGCCGCTTCGTCCCGCTTGTCCGGCGCCAGCAGCAGGCGATTGAGCAGCACCTCGATCAACAGGCCCTCGACCTCGTTGACGGCCCAGAAGGTCCACTGATAGACGCGGCCCTCGTCGGCGAGATTGTCCGGCCACAGCCCCTTGCCGTGCTTTCGCGCGAGATAGAGGTTGATCGCCATCGATTCGCAAAGCACCAGCGTGCCGTCTTTGATCACCGGCACATGGCCGTTCGGGTTGAGAGCGAGGAACTCGGGCGTCCGGGTGCCGCCGCGGGCATTGACCGGATGATGCGTATACGCGAGCCCGAGCTCTTCCGCCATCCAAAGGGTGCGGAAGGTACGCGAGGGGGCGGCGCCGTAAATCTGCAGATCACTCATCGTCCTTCTCCTGGAGCGTTGCCTCATAAATGCGGCGGCCGGTGTGTCGGCCGCCGTCATGCCGTCAGGGGCCGCGTCGGCCGCCGTCCTTAAACATCGAGAATCTCGTCGAGCTTGGCCAAGATCGCCGCTTCGCTCGCCCGATAATCGCCTTCCTCCCACCAGTGCTCCAGCCAGGCGAGCAAAGTGCCGACCTTCGGTCCGGGGGCGACGCCGCGGGCCACGAGATCGGCGCCGCGGAGCGGAAAATCGGGGCGTTCATAGCTCTCGGCGAGGTCGAGCAGGCGCTCCGCCAGGGCGGCGTCCGCCTTCGGCTCGGCGGCGAAGGCGAGCAGCAGAAGATCGCGCCCGCGAGCCCTTCCCTGGCGATAGAGAGCGCGGCGGAGCGCCTTTTCGGTCATGCCGATCTCGACCGAATAGGATGGTGCCACGAGGCCGACCAAGCGGCTCTGGTCGTCGCGTGAGAGCTTGAGCCGGCGACCGATCGCCTCGGCGGCGGCGGCCTCGGGCGGCAACAGTGCCGCGAGCCGGAGAATGGCATCGGCCGGGCGGTCGCGGCCGATCTCGACCAGCCGCGCCAGGCGCTCGAAATCGCGCGCTTCCGGCAGCAGGTAGGGGAGAACGTCGGTCGCCGCCATGAGCCGCACCACCGCCGGCGCGGTCGGCGCTTGCAGCAGGTGCCGAATCTCGACCTGGATGCGCTCGCCGGACAGCAAGGCAAGGTCCGGCGCCGCCCGCGCGGCGGCCGCCAGCGCCGCCGCGTCGGGCTCGCCCTTGCCGTAATGGGCGTAGAAGCGGAAGAAGCGCAACAGACGCAACCGATCCTCGGCGATGCGGGCGTCCGGATCGCCGACGAAGCGGACCCGCCCGGCGCGAAGATCCCCGAGGCCGCCGACCGGGTCGTAGACATTGCCCGCCGCGTCGGCGAACAGCGCGTTC
>JAJYTL010000114.1:3479-8976 GCA_021793055.1 Pseudomonadota bacterium | reverse complement strand
AAGCGAGCCTTGGGGCCAGCAGTTCGAGCCAAGATTGCAGAACCGAAAGAATGGTCATGGATCAAATTTCGTCGTCGCCGGATCAGGAACGGAGCGTGAGGTTGCCGGCCACCCCGACCCATCGCCCGATCTATGGCCGGCGTGAGCTTCGGCGCCTGATCGAGCCGCGGACGATCGCCATCGCCGGCATCTCCGCAACCATCGGATCCTTCGGTCAGCGGACCCTTACCAACCTCAGGCACTACCAGGGCCGCGTTTTCGGTGTTAATCCAAAGTATCAGGATATTCATGGTATAAGCTGTTTTCCCAGACTTACGGACCTGCCAAAAAGTCCAGATTTGGTGGCGGTGGCAGTGCCGCGCGAGCAGGTCGAAGCGGTGCTCGAGGACTGCATCGCGGCCAAGGTCGGCGGCGTCATCGTTTATGCGTCGGGCTTTGCCGAGACCGGACGGCCCGAACGCATCGCCCAGCAGGACCGCCTCATCGCCCGGGCGCGGGCGGCGGGCTTGCCGCTGGTTGGGCCGAACTGCATCGGGATGATCAACAATCTGAGCCGCGCCGGCGCCATCTTCCAAGTGAACTACGACAACACGCCGCATCATCCGAACGGCGTTGGCATCGTCTCGCAATCGGGGGCGATGGGGTACACCATGGTGCAGGCGAGCGAGCGCGGCGCCGGGTTCAGCCACTATTTCACCGCCGGCAATTCCGGCGACGTCGACGTGTGTGATTTCGTGAGCTATCTCGTCGAGGTGCCGCAATGCCGCGCCATCGTCTGTCTGTTCGAGGGCTTGCCCGATGGTCGGCGGCTGCTCGAGGCAGGCGAAAAGGCCCGCGCCGCAGGCAAGCCGATCGTGGCCTACAAGATGACATCGGGGGAAGCCAGCGCCGTCGCCGCCATGTCCCATACCGGGAACCTCGCCGGCTCCGACGCGGCCTTCGCGGCGGCCTTCGAGCGAGCTGGGATAATCGAGGTTGATGACCTTGATATCGCTTATGAAACTGCGAGCTTCCTAGCTAAGACATCGAAGCCGGTCGCGCGCGGCGTGGCGGCCATCGTCACCTCCGGCGGCGCCGGTGTGATCGCGGCGGAGCGGGCCGAGCGTTACGGTGTGCCGATGCCGCAGCCAGGGCCCGCGGCGCAGGCGGTTCTGGACGCCCGCATCCCCGAGTTCGGCGCCAAGCGCAACCCGGCCGACATTACCGCCCAGGTGCTGACCGATCCCGAGTCCTTCTCGGTTTGTTTCCGGGCCATGCTTGAGGATCCCGCCTATGGCGCTGCGATCCTGCCGGTGGTCGCTGCGGTACCGGAGATCACGCCGAAGCGCCATCTCGCCCTGGCCGAGCTGGCGAAGACGACGGAGAAGCCGATTTGCCTCGTGTGGATGACCGGCTGGCTGGAGGGGCCGGGTGCGGAGATCGTCGAGCGCGATCCGCGCCTGGTGATTTTCCGGTCGATGGATCGTTGCATGCGGACGATCAGCCTGTGGCACAAATGGGCGGACTTCATCGCCGCGCCCAGAGCCGAGGAAGCCCGCCTCAGTGGCGCGTCGGAGCGGGCGGAAGCGGCGCGACTGCTCGCCGCCGCCGGCGAGACGTTGAGCGAGCGCGAGGCGAAGGCGGCGCTTGCCGCCTATGGCGTGCCGGTTCCGCCGGAGAGGACCGTGCAAAGCGCGGTCGCGGCCGCGGCGGCGGCCGATGCGATCGGTTATCCAGTCGCGTTAAAGGTCGAGTCTCCCGACATCGCGCACAAGACCGAGGCCGGCGCGGTGCGGCTCGGTCTTCGCGACGGGGCAGCGGTCGCGCGCGCCTTCGGCGAGATCATGGACGCCGCGGCGCGGGTTCCCGGGGCGCCTCGGATCGACGGCGTATCGGTTCAGCGCATGGCGCCTGCTGGGATCGAACTGGTGATCGGCGCCCGGGTCGATCCTCAGTTCGGGCCGCTGGTCGTCGTGGGGTCAGGCGGCATTCTGGTTGAGCTGCTGCAGGATAGCGTCGCGGCGCTGGCGCCGATCGGCGCGGCCGAGGCGCTTGGCCTTCTGAGGCGGCTCAAGGGCTACCGCCTCCTGACCGGTTTTCGCGGCCGCCCTGCGGTGGCTCTCGAACGGGTCGCGGAGCTGATCGCACGGGTATCCGAGTTCGCTGCCGACCATGCGCAGAATATTGCGGAGATCGACGTCAATCCGGTGATCTGCGACGCGCAAGGGGCGGTGGCGGTGGATGCCCTTATCGTCCGACGCCGCTAGAGCATTTTCCGGTGAGTGGGAATCGTTGGGGATACCCAGGAGCGGTAATCTGTGATTCATATGTGGACGCCCCGTATGGCAAGGGCTTTTTGTCGGGATGGGTGTGATCGGTTGCTTTCATATGTCCGGCCTGTTTATGCGGCGCTGTGATTGCCGCTGGCCTTGATGGAAATCCGCCGGTGAGGTCCCTGATCAAGATGCCGCGCTGATGAAGCGCATTGAATCAGACGGGTTGGCCTCACCATTGGCTCGATCGTTACACATCATCGACTGCCGTTACCAATTCGGGTTGCCCGGGCCTGCGCTCAGGCTGTCAGTTCATAGGGCCTATAGGCTTCTTTTCGCGTCAGCACGACCCATGCGATCCGGGCGAGCTTATTGGCCAGCGCAACGGAGACGAGCCTGAACGGCTTCTTCTCCATGAGCTTTCTGATCCAGTTGGCCATGGGCGTTGGCTTCTCCTTTGTATGGCGGATCACGGCGGTGGCGCCGACGACGAGCAAGCGGCGCAAGTATCGGTCTCCCTGCTTGGAGATACCGCCGAACTGGGTCTTGCCGCCGGTGGAATGCTGCTGCGGTGTCAGACCGAGCCAGGCGGCGAACTGCCTACCCGAGCGAAACTGATCAGGATCGGTGACGGTGGCAGCAAGAGCCGTGGCCGTGATCACGCCAAGGCCAGGGGTCCCAGCGAGCCGGCGACTGGCCTCGCTCTCGGCGTGCCAGGCCAGGAGCTGCCGATCCAGAACCGCGATCTCATCGTTGAGCACCATAATATGGCGGACAAGAATCCCCAGAGAAATACGGGCATAAGCTGGCAAAGCGTTCTCGTCGGACAGTGCCTGTTCAGCCAGCTTCGCCAGATTGGCGATGCCGGGATTTGTGACAAGTCCGAGTTCGGCCAAGTGCGCGCGCAAGGCATTGGCGATCATGGTGCGTTGGCGCACGAGCAAGGCTCTGGCGCGATGGGTCATGAGGACGGCCTGCTGCTCGACCGTCTTCACTGGCACGAACCGCATCGTCGGGCGCTGGACGGCTTCGCAGATCGCTTCGGCATCGAGTGCATCGCTCTTGCCGCGCTTGACGTAGGCCTTCACGTAAGACGGCGGAATGAGCCGAACCTCATGCCCCATGGCAGTAAGGGCGCGAGCCCAGTAATGCGCCGTTCCGCACGCTTCCAGCCCGATAAGACATGGCGAAAGCTTCGAGAAGAACGGCAACATCTGCTTGCGGTGAAGCCGCTTCGCCAGCACCGTAGCACCTGTCTCATCAACGCAGTGCGCTTGAAACACGCTCTTCGCCAAATCCAGCCCAATCGTCGTAATCGCCATTGTGAACGCTCCTCTTCCTGCTTCGCTGTCCGGTCAGCAGCATAGCGGCTGCCGGTGGGGGCAGGGGCGTCCACATCATCAAGATATGGGCTGGTGAAGGAGGCCTGCCCATATGAGCAAACCTCTTTCTAGCGATCTTCGGGAGGGCGTTGTAGCGGCAGTGCTTTCTGGGGAAAGCTGCCGGTCAGTTGCAGCGAGGTTCGGCGTTGCAGCGTCCTCGGTGGTGAAGTGGTCACAGCGCCATCGTGCGACCGGCTCGGTGGCTCCGGGCCGAATGGGAGGCCACCGCAAGCGGGTTCTGGAGCCGCATCGCGATTTCATCGTGGGGCGGATCCACCAGACGTCTCACCTGACGCTGCATCGGCTGAAGGACGAACTAGCGGCGCGCGGGATAAAGGTCTCGCACAATACGGTATGGCTGTTTCTACGCCGCGAGGGGCTGAGATTTAAAAAAACACCGCTCGCCCTTGAACAGGCCCGCGCCGACATTGCACGGCGGCGCCGCCGATGGCGATCATGGCAGGCGGGTCTCGACCCCCATCGGCTGGTGTTCATCGATGAGACCTGGATCAAGACGAACATGGCCCCGTTGCGCGGCTGGGCGCCCAAGGGCAAACGTCTGCATGGGTTCGCCCCGCATGGCCATTGGCGTACCCTGACCTTCCTCGGGGCTCTGCGCTACGATCGCCTCGCGGCACCATGCGTCTTCGACGGGCCAATCAACGGCGAATGCTTCCGCGCCTATGTCGAACAGCTTCTCGTGCCGGTGCTCAGGCCCGGCGATATCGTCATTATGGACAATCTCGGCTCGCATAAGTCCGCCGCCATCGGCCGGATGATCCGCGGCGCCGGCGCCAGGCTCTGGTTCCAGCCGACATACTCGCCCGACCTGAACCCGATCGAGCAGGCCTTCGCCAAGATCAAGCCCTGGATGCGCGTGGCCCAAAAGCGGACCCTCGACGAAACTTGCCGCTACATCGGCTCCCTTGTCGCAACAATCCAAGCCCAGGAATGCACAAACTACCTTGCAAACGCTGGATGTGCTTCCGTCAAAACGTGAATGACTCTAGGGCCTTTGGGCCGCCAAGCCGCACGGCCAAAGTCCCGCCGTGGCGGCCGTCTCATGTTTTTTTAACCAATCCCAACCGACAATGGCTGCCGCTTCCGCCCGCGAGCGGGCGGGGTGCGGTCGTCGCGCGGCACGGGCTCTTGGCCGGGCACGCGGCGCGCCGCGGCATCAGACGAGCGCGGGCCGAGGATCGCGACGCCGATCCGGCCGCCTGTGGGGGAGCGCGATGCGGCCGTTTGTCGATTTCTACCGCGCCAACAATATTTCACCGGTGGCGCAGGACATCTCCGATCTCAAGCGGCATTTCGCGCGCCGCGCGGCGCTGTACCGGCACCTCGGCTTGGTGCCGGGCTGGCTCAAGGGCCGCAAGGTCGTCGAGTTCGGCCCGGGCTCCGGCCACAACGCGCTCTATACCGCGAGCCTGGTGCCGGCCCGCTATCTCCTGGTCGACGGCAACCCGGCCGGCCTGACGGAAGCGGAAGCACTGCTCGCGGCCTCGCCCGCGGCCGACCGGATCGAGACCGTAGAGGCGCTGATCGAAGACTTTGACACCGCGGAGCGCTTCGATCTCGTGCTCTGCGAGGGCACGGTGCCGTTTCAGCTCGATCCCGCCGATTTCACCCGCCGCCTCGCCCGCTTCGCGGCGCCGGACGGCGTCGTGGTGATTACCTGCGTCGACGGCGTCTCGATGCTGGCCGAGACGCTGCGCCGGTTGATCGCCCTGCTCGCCGTCGCCCCCGACCTGACACAGTGCCAGAAGCTTGCCGAACTGCTGCCGATCTTCACGCCGCATCTCAAGACCCTGAAGGGCATGAGCCGCTCGCCCGAGGACTGGATCTACGATCAGATGCTAC
>JAJYTL010000114.1:0-3469 GCA_021793055.1 Pseudomonadota bacterium | reverse complement strand
CCGTCTTTTCTCCATCGCCGATGCCATCGATGCCCTGACCCCGGATTTCACGCTGCAGGGCACCAGCCCGCATTTCGCCACCGACTGGCGCTGGTACAAGGATATCCACGGCGAGGCGCCGAACGCCAGCGATGTCGGCCGCGCCGCCTATTTCGAGCAATTGCACAATTTCCTCGACTACCGCGTCGCCGGCCCCGCGCGCGCGACCACCGCCAATCGGACCCTGCTCGCGAACGCGAGCCGGCTGTTCACGCTGATGCAAGACGTCGCCGCCGGAGCGAACGCGAGCGCCCTCGACGACATCGGCGACATCCTCGCCGAAATTTCGGCCGACCGGGACCTGGCGCCGGAGACCGCCGCGGCGCTCGGCGACTTCCGCGCCGCCTTCGACCATCGGCAAAAGACCGGCCGCTTCGGCGATTTCGGGCGCTTCACCGCCTGGTTCGGGCGCGGCCAGCAATACGCGAGCTTCATCCGCAACGGGGCTGGGGATTCCGAGCGGTGCTAGAGCTCCTCGCCAAAGCCAAGGAGCGCCACGTCGCCGGCGACATCGACGGTGCCAAGACGCTTTACATGGCGGTCCTGAAGGAGGATCCGCGCCAGGCAGACGCCTGGTATCACCTCGGCGTCATCTGCTATCAGTTGCGGCATTACGAGATCGCCTGCCAAGCGCTGCAAAACGCGATCGCGGCGCAGCCCGACCTCGGCGCCGCGTTCGATCTTCTCGGCAGCCTGTGCTGGGATATCGGCGATTTCGACCGCGCGATCGAGAACCTGCGCCGCGCCACCCAACTGATGCCGGAAAACACCACGAGCTGGTACCATCTCGGCAGCGCGCTAGCCTTGAACGGCGAACTCACCGCCGCCGCCGGCGCCTATTGGCAGGTGGTGCGGCGCAAGCCGGACGAGTTCTGGGCTCACGTCAATCTTGCCGACATCCTCCACCGCCTCGCCGAGGACGTCAGCGCGGAACTGATGGCGCGCGCCGCCATCGAAATCAACCCCGACATCCCGAAGGCCTGGATTGTCCTCACGCACGCGCTCATCAACCAGGGCCGCGCCGAGGAGGCGGCCGAATACGTCAACAAGATCATCGAGCGCTGGATCGACGATAACGACGCGGTGCTCGCCGTCGCGGAGATCCTGGGCCATTGGAAAGCGCACGATTACGCGTCGCAATTCTACCGCCTGATACTGGCGCGCCAGCCCGACCATCCGCTGGCGCTCTCCCGCCTCGTCGATATCCACCTCTCGCTCTGCGAATGGCAGGACTATGACCACTTCGTCGGCCTGCTCACGGCATCCCTCAAGCGCTACATCGACGAAGACAAGCCGGTCACCGTCGACATCTTCAACCTGCACGCCCTGCCGATACCGCCCGCCTTCGCCTTCGCGGCGGCGAAGCAGAAGAGTCGCGTCTTCTCGCGCCAAGCCGAAGAGAAGAAGGCTCTGCTCCGCCTCGACTTCGCCACCCACCGCGCCGCGCAGGGCAAGGACGGGCGCATCCGCCTCGGCTATCTCCTGCCCTACACCCACCGCTCGAGCATGCCGATGGCGCTTCGCAACATCATCGAGTCTCACGATCGCGACCGCTTCGAGGTGGTGGGCTATTCGCTCATGGCCTGCGACCATTCCGAGGACAGCGTCGGCTTCCGCAACGCCTTCGACGAATTCACCTATATGGTCGGCTGGAACCCGGACGTCGCGGCCCGGCGCATCCATGCCGACAGGATCGACCTTCTTATCGACACCACCGGCCACACGGTGGTGCACGGGCTCGACATCATGGCCTATCGGCCGGCGCCGGTCTCGGCGCATTATCTCGGCTATTCGCTCACCTCCGGCAGCGACTTCATCGATTACCTGATCACCGACAAGCGGTTCATGCCGCCGGAATGGCAGGCCCATTGCTCGGAGCAATTGGTCTATCTGCCGGATTCCTTCATGGCGCCGCTGCGCGACGAGATATCGAGCCGGGTCTTCACCCGCGCCGACGAGGGCCTTCCGGACACCGGTTTCGTCTTCGCCAATTTCAACCACCCCTGCAAGTTCGAGCCCTCGATCTTCGACATCTGGATGCGGATCCTGAAGCAGGTGCCGGGATCGGTGTTGTGGCTTTGCACCTGGATTCCGAAGAGCGTCGACAACCTCCGCCGCGAGGCCGAGGCGCGCGGCGTCAGCGGCGAGCGCGTGGTCTTCGCCAAGCGGCGCGACCACCCCGACCATCTGAAGCGGCTGCAACTCGCCGATCTCGTGCTCGACAACCGCTTCCATGGCGGCGGCGTCACCACCTTGGACGCGCTGTGGGCCGGCGTGCCGGTGCTCTCGGCCCTGGGCGACCGCTCCTCGGCCCGGCTCGGCGCGACGTTGCTCGGCGCCGCCCGCGTGCCGGAACTCGTGGTCGCGGACCTCGCGGAATACGAACGCCGCGCGATTGGCTTCGCCGATGACCCCTCAAGCCTCGCGCCCTTCCGCGCCCGCCTCGCGCAAAGCCACGAGTCGCCGCTGTTCGACCGCCCGCGCTATCAGCGCCATCTCGAGATGGCCTATCGGATGATGTGGGAGAACCACGCCGCCGGCCAGCCGCCGCGGCGGATCGAGGTCCCAGTTCTCTGAGAGCGGCGCTACAGGCCGAGATAGAGCTTCTTGACCAGATCGTTGTCGACCAGCGCCTCGCGCGAGCCGCCCTCGAACTCGATGCGGCCATGCACGATGACATAACCGCGATCAGCGATGCGCATGGCCTGCGGAAAATTCTGTTCCGCCATCAGCACCGTGAGCCCGAAGCGCTGCTTGAGTTCCGCGATCTTGCTCACAGTGTGCCGCACCAGCAGCGGCGATAGGCCGACCGACGGCTCGTCGACGATCAGAATGCGCGGCGCGGTCATCAGCGCGCGCCCGAGCGCCAGCATCTGCTGCTCGCCCCCGCTCATGCTGCCGGCGAGCTGGTGACGGCGCTCGGCAAGGCGCGGAAAGGCCTCGAAACAGAATGCCAGATTGTCGGCAAGACGGCCGCGCGCCGCATGGCGATGGGCGCCGAGCAGCAGGTTCTCCTGCACGCTGAGCTTGGGAAACAGTCGTCGCCCTTCGGGCACCAGAACGATGCCGAGGCGCACCACGTCCTGCGGCTGCAACCCGATCAGATCGTGTTCCGTGCCGTCGATGCGGGCGACGATGCGCCCCGCGCTCGGCCGCACGATCCCCATGATGCATTTGATCAGGGTGCTCTTGCCGTTGCCGTTGGTGCCGAGAAGCGCCACTGTCTCGCCGTCATTGACCGAGAGCGACAGGCCGTGCAGCACTTGCACGTTGCCGTAGCCGGCGTGCAGCTCCTCGACGTGCAGGCTATTCGCCAAGATAGGCCTTCTCCACTTCGGGGTTGCGCATGACCGCCTCCGGGTCGCCGTCGGCGATCTTGCGCCCGACGACCAGAACGGCCACGCGCTCGGAAAAGCGCATCATCGCGCGC
>JAJYTL010000113.1 GCA_021793055.1 Pseudomonadota bacterium | reverse complement strand
CCACGACCATTCCCGCCGTGACCGCATCCCCCTCCTTCACCGACCAGCGCGCCAGCTTCCCTTCCGTCATCGTCGGCGACAACGCCGGCATCAATATTTCTATCGGCATCAGCGTCCCCGGCTCAAATGGCCTCAAGCACGTCGGTCCAGAGCTCGGCCACGTCCGGCTCCGGACTTTCCTGCGCGAATTCTGCCGCCGCGATCACGATCTCACGGATCTCGTTATCGATGGCCTTGAGCCGTGCCTCGTCGGCGAGCTTGCCTTCCAGCAGACGGTTGCGGACCTGATCGATCGGATCGTGCTCGGTGCGGACCTTGTTGACTTCTTCGCGGCTGCGGTATTTTGCCGGGTCCGACATCGAATGGCCGCGATAGCGGTAGGTTTTCATTTCGAGGATCATCGGCCCCTTGCCGCTGCGGCACCATTCGACCGCCTCATCGGCCGCGGCGCGCACGGCGAGAACATCCATGCCATCGACCTGACGGCCCGGAATGGCGAAGCTTTCGCCGCGGCGATAGAGATCGACCGTCGCCGAGGCGCGCTTGACCGAGGTGCCCATGGCGTACTGGTTGTTCTCGATCACGTAGATGATCGGCAGCT
Source organism: Pseudomonadota bacterium (assembly GCA_021793055.1). Classification (GTDB taxonomy): domain Bacteria; phylum Pseudomonadota; class Alphaproteobacteria; order Ferrovibrionales; family Ferrovibrionaceae; genus JAJYTL01. The sequence goes on along the minus strand of JAJYTL010000113.1, from coordinate 8,416 downwards.
TCCAGAGCTCAGCCATGTTGAAGCTCTCGTAAACCTGACCCTGGTTCGAGGCGCCGTCGCCGAAATAACAGACCGTGACGCCCCTCCCCGCCTGGTAGCGTTGCGCGAAGGCCAACCCGGTGCCCAAAGGTACCGGCGCGCCGACGATGCCATGCCCGCCGAAAAACCGCTCGGCGCGGCTGAACATGTGCATCGAGCCGCCCTTGCCCTTGGAATAGCCATCGCGCCGGCCGGTCAACTCGGCCATGACCCGCTTCGGCTCCATGCCGATCGCCAGCATATGGCCGTGATCGCGGTAGCCGGTGATGACCTGATCCTCGGGTCCGAGTGCGGCCTGCAGGCCGACCACCACCGCTTCCTGACCGATATAGAGATGGCAGAAACCGCCGATCAGGCCCATGCCATACATCTGGCCGACCCGCTCCTCGAACCGGCGGATCAACAGCATGTCGCGGTAATAGCGGAGGATCCGATCGGAGGTTGCGACTGCCGTCGGCGCAGGCACCTTGGCGGCTGTCTTCGACTTCAAGGCCTTGCCCGGCGGCTTCGCCTGGCTTTTGGTCTTCGGTGGGGTCGTCGATTTCGCCCGGGGCGCCGACTTCGCCATTTGTTTCTCCCGTCTCGCTCCCGGGCGCAGGATGGAGCAAAAGCCCCCCGCATGACAAGCGTTACGGTAGCGCAAATCGCCGATCGGCGGCCCTATTGGTTCGTAATACGGCTCGCCCGCCGATCATCCGCACGAATTACCGCGGATCGCGCCAATCAATGGAATTTCGCCGCTGCCGGACCGTTGCTCGCGCGGCCGTAAAAGAAGATGACGAGGTCGTCCGGCTGCGCCAAGTTGAGGTCGCGGCGCGCCAACTCGCTCAACATGTCGGGATCGATATGATCGGGCTGCAGCAAGGCAATCCGTTGCGCCAAGCGGTCGCGAGCCGCCGCCGTCGACTTGACGACGTTTTGGGCGATCTCGACCTGCTGGCGAAGCCGGGCATAGGCATAAAGGCCTTGGCCGCCGTAGATGAGATAATAGCCAAAATAGACGATCGCCGAGGTGCAGAGCACCGGCAGGATCGCGGCTTTGCCGCGGCGGCGGACCTCGTCTATCAACCTCATAAACGAATCGAATCAAAGACCGCTAGCCAGGTCAACAGAAAACGCTAGTCTGGCAGAGCCTTCACCGCCCGGCGCGCGACCCGGCCGGCGTCCCTCAGGCTTTCGCCAAGGTCCGGAACGCCGCCGGCCCGGCATAGAGCGCCACCCCGCCCAGCGCTTCTTCGATGCGGAGAAGCTGATTGTATTTGGCGAGCCGATCGGTGCGAGCGAGCGAGCCGGTCTTGATCTGGCCGCAGCCGGTCGCCACCGCGAGATCGGCGATGGTGGTGTCCTCAGTTTCACCCGAGCGATGCGAGATCACGGCGCGGTAGGCGTTCCGCGTTGCGAGGTCGATCGCCGCCAAGGTCTCGGTCAGGGTGCCGATCTGGTTGAGCTTAACCAGAATGGCGTTGCCGATGCCGCGGTCCACGCCCTCTTGAAGCCGCGCCGGGTTGGTCACGAACAGATCGTCGCCGACCAGCTGAACGCGCCCGCCCAGAGCCGACGTCAAGGTTGCCCAGCCCGGCCAATCGTCCTCGGCCATGCCGTCCTCGAGCGAGACGATCGGATAGTCGTCAACGAGCTTGCCGTAATAGGCGACCAGGTCCGCCGCCTTCAAGCTCTGGCCCTCGATGCGGTAGGCACCGTCGCGATAGAATTCGTTAGCGGCGGCATCGAGCGCGAGCCAGATGTCCTTGCCCGGCTGGTAACCGGCGCCCTCGATGGCGCGAAGGATGAAATCGAGCGCGGCCCGCGTCGAAGACAGTGCCGGCGCGAACCCGCCCTCATCGCCGACATTGGTGTTGTGTCCGGCTTTCTTCAGTTCGCGCTTCAAGCTCTGGAAGATCTCGGACCCGGCGCGAAGCGCGTCGGCGAAGCGGCTGAATCCCGCCGGCACGATCATGAATTCCTGGATATCGATTGGATTGTCGGCGTGCGCGCCGCCGTTGACCACGTTCATCATCGGCACCGGCAGAACCTGCGCGCCGGCGCCGCCGATGTAGCGCCAAAGGGCCAAGCCCGATTCCGCCGCCGCCGCCTTGGCCACCGCGAGGCTGACGCCGAGAATGGCATTGGCGCCGAGGCGACCCTTGTTCTCGGTCCCGTCGAGCTCGATCATCGCCCGGTCGATCGCTACCTGATCGCTGGCCTCGCGGCCGGACAAGGCATCGAAAAGCTCGCCCTGCACCGCGGCGACCGCCTGCAGGACCCCCTTGCCGCCAAAGCGCTTGGCATCGCCATCGCGAAGCTCGACCGCTTCGTGGCTCCCCGTCGAGGCGCCCGACGGCACCGCAGCCCGCCCCAGCGCGCCGGATTCCACCGCCACCTCGACCTCGACGGTGGGATTGCCCCGGCTATCGAGGATCTCCCGCGCCTTGATATCGACGATCGCACTCATGACGGTCCTCCCTGAATGGCGTGATGGCGAAGGGATAGCGTGTTCGTTTGCCGGAAACAACCTTCAGACGGTGCGGGCGCGCCGGGCGGCGCGGCTCTCGCGATAGGCGATGTAAAGCCCGCTCGCCACGATCACCGCCGCCCCGGCCCAGGTCCAAGCGTCCGGGAAGGAGCCGAACAGGAAAAAGCCGAGCACCGTCGCGCCGATCAGTTGGCCGTAGTTGAACGGGGCCAGCACCGAAACCGGCCCATGCTCGAGGGACTTGACGATGAAGTAATGGGCGAACCCGCCCGAGAGGCCGAGACTGAGGAACACCAGGGCGTCGAACAGGCTCGATGGCATGCGCCATTGAAACGGCGCAACGAGGGAGCTCAATACCACCCCGACGAGGGCGACATAGGTGATCGAAATATCCGCTGGATCGAGCCGCGCCATGCGCCGCGACAACACTTGGTAAAGGCCATAGCAGAAGGCATTCAGCAGCAAGAACGTGGCCCCGTAAATCCCGAGACCGCCGCCCGGACGAACGATCATGAGGGCGCCGACGAAGCCGGCAACCACCGCCGCCCAGCGCCGCGGCCCCACCTTCTCGCCAAGCAGCGGCACCGAAAGCGCGGTCGCGATCATCGGCGCGACGAAGGTCACCGCCGCCGCGGTGGCGAGCGGCACCTTCACCAGGGCGATGAAATAGAACACCGTCGATGCGAAAAGCAGCAGCGAGCGCAGAATCTGCATCTTGAACTGTCGGGTCACGAACAGCCTGAGCCGCCGCTTCGGCGCGAAAACGATGACCATGTAGACCAGATGCCCGGTGTAGCGCGCCCATACCACCTCCGACACGGGGTAGTGATTCCCGAGGTATTTCGCTGCCGCGTTCAGGAACGGAAAAATCGAGACGGCAAGGCACATGTAAAGGATGCCGCGCCCGATCGAGCCGCCCTGCGGCCCGAGATCGACGTCGTTCTGGGTTGCGCTGGTGGTCACCGCCCTACCGCTTTCACCGGCCGGCGCCGGAACATGAAACAAGAGAATTCGAGAAGGCGAGCGTTGCGCCACGGGAGCCGCCGACCGGCCGCGGCGGCGAGGAACGCCCAGCCTTCCGCTCAGCCGTCTTTCGGCGGCGCCGCCTTCGCTAAGCGATCGAATTCGGAAAGTCTTTCGAGCAGCGCCGGCATGGCCGCGAGCGGCACCATGTTCGGCCCGTCGGAGGGTGCGTTGTCCGGATCCTGGTGGGTCTCGAGGAACACCGCCGCAACGCCAATCGCGACCGCGGCCCGCGCCAACACCGGAACAAACCGGCGCTCGCCGCCGGAGGCGCCGCCAAGCCCGCCCGGCTGCTGCACCGAATGGGTGGCATCAAAGACCACGGGACAGCCGGTCTCGGCGAGAATCGGCAAGCTCCGCATGTCGCTCACCAGCGTATTATAGCCGAACGAAACGCCGCGCTCGCAAAGCATGACGTTCCGGTTGCCGGCGGCCTCGAGCTTCTCGACCACGTTCCGCATATCCCAGGGCGCAAGGAACTGGCCTTTCTTCACGTTCACCGGCTTGCCGGTCTTGGCCGCGGCGACGAGAAGATCGGTCTGGCGGCAGAGAAAGGCTGGAATCTGCAGGACGTCGACCACGGCGGCAACCTCGGCACACTGCTCGGGCAAATGCACATCGGTCAGCACCGGCAGGCCCGTCTCGCGTTTGACCGCGGCGAAGACCGGCAAGGCCGCGTCGAGCCCGAGCCCCCGGTTCGAGCGCATGCTGGTGCGGTTCGCCTTGTCGAAGGAGGTCTTGTAGACCAGGTTGAGACCGAGGCGGCCGGCGATTTCCTTGAGGCTTGCCGCCATATCGAGCGCGTGGCCGAGGCTTTCCATCGCGCAGGGCCCGGCGATCACCGCCAGCGGCAGATCATTACCGATGGTAAAGCCGCCGACCCGGATATGGCGGATATCGGCCATCTCAAACCAACCGCGACTGGTCCAAGGCCGCCTTGATGAAGGCGGCGAACAGCGGATGCGGATCGAACGGCTTGGATTTGAGCTCGGGATGGAACTGCACGCCGATGAACCAGGGATGATCGGGAAGCTCGATGATCTCGGCAAGGAAGCCGTCCGGCGAGCGGCCGGAAAAGATCAGGCCGCTCTTTTCGAGCTGTGCGACATAGGCGGGATTGACTTCGTAGCGATGGCGATGGCGCTCGGAAATCGCCGTGGTGCCGTAAATGCCGGCGACCTTGCTGTTTTCGAGCAGCTTCGCCGCATAAGCCCCGAGCCGCATGGTGCCGCCGAGATCGCTGTTTTCGCCGCGCACCTCGGTGACGTTACCGCGCCGCCATTCGGTCATCAGGCCGATCACCGGGTTCGGCGTCGGGCCGAACTCGCTGGTCGAGGCATCCGCGATGCCGGCGAGATTGCGCGCCGCCTCGATCACCGCCATCTGCATGCCGAAGCAAATGCCAAAATAGGGCAACAGACGCTCGCGCGCGAACGTCACGGCCTTGATCTTGCCCTCGGCACCGCGAGCGCCGAACCCGCCCGGGACGAGGATGCCGTTGACGCCGGACAGCGAGTGGATCGCCCGTTCGCCGTTTTCGAACACCTCCGAATCGATCCACTCCAAATTGACCCGGATGTTGTTGGCGATGCCACCATGGGTCAGCGCCTCGGCCAGCGACTTGTAGGCGTCCTTGAGCCCGGTGTACTTGCCGACAATGGCGATCTTGACCTCGCCTTCCGGGGCCTTGACCCGGTGGACGATGTGCTGCCAGCGATGAAGGTCCGGCGCCGGCGCGTTGGCGATGCCGAACACCTTCATCACTTGGTCGTCGAGCCCGCCCTCGTGATAGCGGAGCGGCACCTCGTAGATGGTCTCGACATCGACCGCGGCAACCACGGCCTCCGGCGCGACGTTGCAGAACAGCGCGAGCTTACGACGCTCGCCCTCGCCGATCGGCTGTTCCGAACGGCACAGCAAGATATCCGGCTGAATGCCGATCGAGCGAAGCTCCTTGACCGAATGTTGCGTCGGCTTGGTCTTGAGCTCGCCCGCCGCGGCGATGAAGGGCAACAGCGTAACATGCATGTAGAGCGCATTGCCCGGCCCGAGGTCGAGGCCAAGCTGGCGGATCGCCTCGAAGAACGGCAAGCCCTCGATATCGCCGACCGTGCCGCCGACCTCGACTAGGACGAAATCGCAGTCGTCGGTGTCGGCGAGGACGAACTCCTTGATCGCATCGGTGATGTGCGGAATGACCTGCACCGTGGCGCCGAGATAATCGCCATGCCGCTCGCGCCCGATCACCGTTTGGTAGATGCGCCCAGTGGTGACGTTGTCGCTGCGCCGGCCGGGAACGCCGGTGAAGCGCTCGTAATGACCGAGATCGAGATCGGTCTCGGCACCGTCGTCGGTGACGAAGACCTCGCCGTGCTGGTAGGGACTCATCGTCCCGGGATCGACATTGATATAGGGGTCGAGCTTGCGCAAGCGCACGCGATAGCCGCGCGCCTGCAGCAACGCACCAAGCGCTGCCGACGCCAACCCCTTGCCGATCGAGGAGACCACGCCGCCGGTAATAAATATGAACCGCGCCATGGGCCTATAACCTAACACAGGACTGCTCCCGAAAGGAAGCGGCACAACGCGGTGCCGCAGGGCGGGGGGCTACTTCGCCAGCGGAACGCTCGGCCCGGACGGCGCGGCCGGCTTGGCGGGCGCCGCCGGCGCGGAAGACGACGGCGCCGGAGCCTTCGGCGCTTGAGACGGCGCCGCAGTGGGCTGGGCCGGCACCGCCGGCGTGCTGGCGACCGGCTTGAGGTCCAGAATCGAGCTCGGGCGGCCATGGTGCCCGGCCAGAATGGCGAGCAGGATCGAGGTGAGGAAAAACACCGTGGCGAGGATCGCGGTGGTCCGCGTCAGGACATTGCCCGAGCCTCGGCCGCTCATCAGCCCGGCGCTGGCCGCGCCGATCGAGTCGCCGGTCGATTTCTGCATCAGAATGACCGCGACCAGCGTCACCGCGATAAGAACATGGATGGTCAGAAGGACCGCAATCATCGGACCGCCAGAAGCCCTCGAACTGGGGGTGAAATTTTCAAGCCTGCTTCTACACGAAAGCGCCGCCGCTCGCCAGGAGCAAATTCGGCCAATTCCCGCCCGGGTTTCAGCCCGGCGGTCAGCCCCCGGCTCCGGCGATCGGCCAGAACTCGGCCGCCGTCAGGCTGGCGCCGCCGACCAGGGCGCCATCGACCTCGGCAAGCCCGAGCAGCGCCGCCGCATTGCCCGGCTTGACCGAGCCGCCATAAAGAATGCGAACCTTTTCCGCCTCTTGCCACCGCGCGGCCAGGGTTGCCCGAAGAGCGGCGTGGACTTCGACGATCTCCGGTCCAGTCGGGGTCTTGCCGCTGCCGATCGCCCAGACCGGCTCGTAGGCGATCGCCGTGTTGGCCGCCTCGGCCGATTCCGGCAGCGAGCCGAGAATCTGGCGCCGCACCACCGCGAGGGCCTGGCCGGCCTCGCGCTCGGCCGCCGTTTCGCCGACGCAAAGGATAGCAGTGAGCCCCGCCCGATGCGCGGCCACCACCTTGTCCCGGACCGAGGCATCGCTTTCGCCATGGTCGGCGCGGCGCTCGGAATGGCCGAGAATGACATAGCGCGCCCCGGCATCCCGCAGCATCTCGGCGCTGAGGTCGCCGGTATGGGCGCCCGACTCCGCGCCGTGGCAATCCTGGCCGCCGAGAGCGATGCGCCGCGCCGCGCCAAGTTCGCGCAGCAGGTCGGAGAAGGGCCTGAGCAGGGTCGCCGGCGGGCAAATGACGATGTCGGCACCCCGCGGCGGGGCGGCCAACAGCTTCCGCGCCAACTTGCCGAGCTCCGCCCGGCCCGGCCCGAAAAGCCCGTTCATCTTCCAGTTGCCGGCGATCAGCCGGCGACGACGTCCTGCCATCGCGTTCCCCCTGCCCCCTCCCCCAGGATTTAGCAAACCGCGCCGCCGAAGAGAAGCGGCATGGCCGCGGGATGCCGCCAATACGCTCCGGCATTAGGCCGCCAAACCGGTTGCGAGCCTTTGGGGCTGCCCCTATCATCGCCGGCGCCGCCCGGCCTGTCGTCGCCGGACCCGCAAACAGGTCGGAAAGTCATGCTCTCATCAATGCGCAAGAGCGCGAGCTCGTGGATCGTTCGCTTCTTGCTGTTTCTCTTGGTTCTAAGTTTTGGAGTGTGGGGGATCGGCGATTTTCTCACCGGCCATGTCGACACCTCGGTGGCAACGGTCGGCGGCGAGAAAATCACCGCCGCCGCCTTCCAGACGGAATATCGCCGTATCGTCACCAATGCCTCCGAGCAACTCGGCTCGACGGTCGACGCCGCGCAAGCGCGCCGCATGGGCCTGCCCAACCTGGCCCTGGCGCAGATCACGAACCGCGTCCTGCTCGACCAGGAGGCGGCTCGTCTCCACGTCGTGGTGAGCAACCGTGTCGTCGCCGACAACATCCGCGCCGACAAGAATTTCGCCGGTCAGTCGGGCCAATTCGATAAAGCGCTGTTCGACCGCATTCTCGCGAACCAGGGCTGGAGCGAGGCGTATTACGTTCAACTCGTGCGCGGGAACCTAGTCCGCCAAGAGCTGATCGACGCGGTCGTGGCCGGCGTGCAGACCGCGCCCGCGACCCTGGTCGATGCCCTGTTTCGTTACGAGGCCGAGCAGCGGACCGCCAATCTCCTGCTCCTTCCGCCGCCGCCGCTCTCCTCGATCGCCGATCCCGACGCGAAAACGCTCGACGCCTATTACCACGCGCACGCAGCCCGCTACACTGCGCCGGAATACCGCACCATCAGCTTCATCACGCTCGATCCGTCCGCGGTGGCCGACCAAATCAAGATCAGCGAGGCCGATCTCGAAAAGGAGTACCAAGCCCATAAGGCAGCCTATATAACGCC
>JAJYTL010000112.1 GCA_021793055.1 Pseudomonadota bacterium | reverse complement strand
GGCTGCCGAGGATCGGCGGCAGAGCCACGAGCAGCGCGATCAGCGCCGCCGCTCCGAGGCGATCTTTGTTCGACATCGTCATGGTTCAGGAGCTGATTGGCTTGCCCATGAGACCGGAGGGCCTGAGGATTAACGTGAGAAGCACCGCGAGCAAGGATACGGCACCGGTCCATTGCGGGTTGAAATAGAACGCGACGATGGTCTCGCTATAGCCGATCAGGCAGGCCGCGAGAATGCTGCCCGGGATCGAGCCCAAGCCGCCGACGATGACCACCGAAAAGGCGGTGATCATCGGGATCAGGTCCATGGTCGGCCGCACCGTGAGAAACGGCGAGGCGATGACGCCGGCCGCGCCCGCGATCGCCGCCGAGAGCCCCATCACGATCGAGAAGATGCGGTTCGACGGAATACCCATGTATTGCGCCGCCTCGGGATCCTGCGAGATGGCGAGAATGGCGCTGCCGAGGCGGGTGCGCTGGATGAACAGCCAGAGCGCCGCGATCAGCGCGACGCCAACGCCGAGCGCCACTAGGCGCTGCCCATCCACCGAAACGCCGTGAATGTAGATCGGATGATTGATAAAGGCCGGAACGTTCTTCGATTGCGAGCCGAAGACCAGGAATAGCACCTGCTCCATGGTCAAACTGACCGCAAGCGTGATCATCAGAACGGCGAGAGCGGAGTGACGGAGCGGGCGCACCAGCACCCGCTCCATCACCACGCCGAACGCCGCGACAAAGGCGACCGATATGATGGCCGCCGGCAACAGCGGCATCTTGTACACGGCCGTCAAGGTGAAGGCCGCATAGGCGCCGATGGCGTAGAACGTACCATGAGCCAAGTTCAGGATCCTCGCCACGCCGAAGATGAGGGTGAACCCCACCGCCAGCATGGCGAAGATCGCGCTTGTCACGGCGCCATAGATCAGAACCGTCAGCACGGGAACGACTTGCTTACTTATTCAGCCACGGCGGCATGATGATCTTTCCGGTGGCCAGTTCCTTCGGCCACACGACAACCCGCTTGCAGCCCTTCTGCCACTGCACGAAGAGCAGGTTCTGGTAGCCGGGACCGGCGAGATCGTCATGCACCTTGTCGAACTTGATCTTGCCGGCGACGCCGAGGTAGTCGGCCTTCTCGAGTTCCTTGATGACCGGATCGGCATCGGTGGTGCCTGCCTTCTCCACCGCCCAGGCGTAGAGATTGACGGCGTTGTAGGCGCCCGGCGCGGTATAGACCGGCGCGCGGCCGTTTTCCTTCACGAACTTGTCCCAGAAGGGAATCGTGGTCGGCGTGATCGGCGCCCGGGTGATGAAGTTCACCGTCGTCTCGCCCACCGCGTCGCCGTTGATGCGCGAGCAGAAGTTCGGCGTCATGCTCTTGACGTCGATACCGCCGTAGGGCATCGGCAAGCGGCTTTCATAGAGCTGCTTGATGAAGACGTCGGAATTGGCGTGCGAGAGAATGGTGAGCAGGAACTGCGCGCCGCTCGACTTCACGCGGGCGAGAAGCGGCGTGAAATCGTTGAGGGTTTCGTCGAACAGCTGCTGGTAGACCACCTTCATGCCGTTCTGCTCGAGACCCTTGACGAGAACCGGTACCAGGCCGCGCACCCAAACGGCGCTTTCGCCGAGGATCGCGACCTTGTCGCGGCCGAGCTCCCCCTTGACCACGTGGGTCGCGAAATCGACCATCTGCGAGGCCTGCCGGGCCGAATTCAACGGGTTGATGCGGAAGATATACTTGTACTTGTTGTAGTCCCGGCCAACAAGCGCGGTGATGTTCGGCGACGCCGAACCGATGCCGAGCCAGATGGTCTTGGACTGGGCGATGTGCGGCTCCTCGGCCAAGGTCACGCCGCTGTCGTAGCCGCCGATCAGCACGTTCACATGGTCTTCCGAGGTCAGCTTGTTGATGGCGCTGACGCCGAGCTGCGGGTCCGTCCCCTCGTCGGCCACGACATAGGCAAGCTTGCGGCCGAGAACGCCGCCTTTGGCGTTGATCTCGTCTATCGCCATCTTGGTCGCGGCGACCGTATCCTTACCGACTTGAAGCTGGATGGGGGTATCAAGGCCGATCAGGATCGGCTTCTTGTCCGCGGCGTTTGCCGGGGAACTCAGAGACAACGCGCCGACAAGGGCTGCCGACGCCAACAACAGAATTGTACGCCTCATGGGGGTCCCCTCCTCAGTTTCTTTCCGTCTTTAGTTCCTTTAGCTTTTTTTAAAGACTGCTAGTTTTTTTCAGACAGCCAACCGCGTCTTTCGCGCAGACGAACGGCTCTCGGCAGCCTTTCAATTCCTGACTAAACACTATGAAGACAAAAAAACATCGAGGCAAGCGGTTAAGAATTAACGGCCCCCTGCCGTGATCTTGCCGCCGGCGCGCTCAGTCGCGAACGGGGCCAGACCATGCAGCTCCCCCGCTGGCGCAACATCGGCCTCGAAATCGCCGACGAATCTGTGCTAGACGACGGCCGCTGGCGCCGTCGCGCCGGCCCGGTCGCGGCCACCCGGTAAAAACAGGACTCGAAAATGTCGTCTTTCCCGATCCGCCCCGTCGCCGCGGGGCTCGACCGCCCAGCGTTCGCGCCGGCGGCAAAACGCGGCGCCCGACGCCTTGTTTTCACGGCGAGGCGCTGATGTTCAACCTTATCTTTACCCGGCGCTACAGCATGGCGCACCGGCTTTTGGTCGGGACGGAGAGCAAATGCGCCGTGCCGCACGGCCATAACGAGCAGGTCATCGTGCGCCTCGAAGCCACGGCACCGGGGCGGCTCGATGGCGCCTACAACATGGTCGCCTCCTTCGCCGCAGCGAAGGCGCGCTGGCACCGCTGGATCGACGACGCGGTCGATCACACGCTCCATCTCGCCGAAACCGACCCCTTGCTCGATTTCTTCCGCGACCGCGAGCCGACCCGATTGTCGCGCCTTTTGATCACCCCCGGCGATCCCACGACCGAAATGCTGGCGCTCTGCTTCATGACCAAGCTCGACGCCTTTCTGGAACACGACGGCCTGCGGCTTCGCTGCGCCGAAGTCCGCATCGAGGAAACGCCGACCAACACGGTGGCTTTCGCCGGCAATCCGGCGGACTTCCTGCCCGCGCGCGCGGAAGAGGCCAACCGGCCGCCATGGTGGCGGCGCCCAGACATGAGCATCAACGACCTAGATCGGCAGGGGCGAGCATCGTGAGCGAAATCCGGGTTTCGGAAATCTTCGGTCCGACGGTTCAGGGCGAAGGCGCGTTGCTCGGCCGCCCCAGCGTCTTCGTCCGCACCGGCGGCTGCGACTTCCGCTGCACCTGGTGCGACACGCTATACGCCGTGCTGCCGGAATACCGCCACGGTTGGGTCGCGATGACGCCGGAGGCGATCATCGCCCGCGTCAACGAGCTTGCCGGCGGCCAGCCGATCCTGGTCACCTTGTCCGGCGGCAACCCGGCGATTCAGCCGCTCGCGCCCTTGATCGCCAGCGGCCACGCGCAGGGCCATCGTTTCGCCCTGGAGACGCAAGGCTCGATCGCGCCCCCCTGGCTTAAGGATCTCGATTGGCTCGTGCTGTCGCCGAAACCGCCTTCTTCCGGCGTGGCACCCGATTGGCCGGCGCTCGCCGCCGCGATCGCCGCCGCGGCGAACCGGCCTCGATCGGTGCTGAAGATCGTCGTTTTCGACGACGCTGACTACGCCTACGCCCGCGAGGCCGCGGCGCGCCATCCCGCCCTGCCGATCTATCTCCAGGTCGGCAACCATCGGCCGGCGGAGCCGAACCCGGCCGGCGCCGCCGGCATCGACCCCGAGGGCCTGCACGCGCGCTTCCGCTGGCTGGTCGACAAGGTGATGCAAGACCGTTGGTTCGCGGCAACCGTGCTGCCGCAGCTTCACGTTCTCGCCTGGGGCAACCGCCGCGGCGTCTGAGCGCGTGCCAGCGTCCTACGAAGCCACGAGACTCCGGCCCGCCGGTCACGTAAGGTCGCCCTTTGCGATCTTGGAGACCCTGGAACGATGGATTTCGACCTCGCCGGCAAGTTGGTGCTGATCACGGGCGGCACCAAGGGGATCGGCCTCGCCTGCGCGCAAGCCTTCGCCAAGGAGGGCGCGCGGCTCGCCCTCTGCTCGCGGCAAGCGGACAATATCGCGCGCGCCCGTGACCTGGTGCCGCGGGCGGCAGGCTTTGCGGCCGATCTGATCGACGCGGCGGCGGCCGATGCGATGGTCCGGGCGGTCGAGGCCGAGCTTGGCCCGATCGACATCCTGGTCAACTCGGCGGGCGCCGCCCGGCGCACACCGCCTGACGAGTTGACGCCAGCCCTCTGGCGCGCCGCCATGGACGCCAAATATTTCTCCTACATCAATGTCATCGACCCGGCGGTGAAGCGCATGGCGGGACGCGGTACGGGGGTCATCGTCAATGTCATCGGCAATGGCGGCAAGGTCGCCACGACCACCCATCTCGCCGGCGGCGCCGCCAACGCGGCCTTGATGCTGGCCACCGCCGGCCTCGCTGCGGCCTATGCCGGGCGCGGCGTTCGCATCGTCGGCGTCAATCCCGGCCTGACGGAGACCGAGCGGGTCGCCGAAGGTCTCGCCGCCGACGCCCGCCAGACCGGCACCACCCCGGAGGAGGCGCTGCAAAAGCATGTCGCCCGCATTCCGCTCGGCCGCATCGCGAAGCCCGAGGAGGTCGCCGACGCCGTGGTCTTCCTCGCCTCGGCGCGGGCGAGCTATATCACCGGCGTCACCGTCTCCATGGACGGTGCGCAGCACCCGGTCGTGGTCTAGCCGGCGGCTGACGCCGCGCCCGGCGCGGGCCGTCTCGCCCCTCCCGTCGCGGCCGAAGACGGCCTATAGTTCGAAGCCGAACGATAAAATGAATCATGCCTATGGGGTGGGGGATGCAGAACGAGGCGTCGGAACGGAGCAGCAACGCAAATGCCGGCGCAGCCGGCACGGCGGCGGAATTCGAGACGCTGCACGAGATCGTCGCCAAGGCGCGGCAGAACCTCGATCAGAATCGCTGGGACTATATCGTCGGCGGTACCGAGACCGAGACCACGCTTCGGCGCAACCGCTTCGGCCTCGACGCCATCGCCTTCCGGCCGCGCGTGTTGCGCGATGTCAGTCGGATCGAGGCCGCGGTCGAGCGCTTCGGACGGCACCTTCGATTGCCGGTGCTGCTGGCGCCGGTGGGCGCGCTCGAGATTTTCGACCCCGAAGGCGGCGCCGCCTCGGCGCGCGCCGCCGGGAGCTTCGGCTGTGCCCATATGCTGAGTTCGGTCTGCGAGCCTGGCCTCGAGGCGGTGGCGCGAGCGGCGCCGAGCGCGCTTCGCATCTTTCAGCTTTACATCCGCGGCGATCAGACCTTCATCGACGATCACGCGGTGCGCGCCGTCGCCAACGGCTACGCCGCCTTCTGCCTGACCGTCGACACCGCGATCTATAGCCGCCGCGAACGCGACCTCGCGAAGCGCTACGTCACCCGCGGCCGCAGCCGGGTCTCGGGCCAGAGCTTCCAAGCCGCGACCGGCTGGGATACCGTCAAGCGGATCAAGCAGCGCCACGACATTCCGCTGATCCTCAAGGGCATCGCGACCGCGGAGGACGCGGCCATCGCGCTCGATCACGGCGTCGAGTGGATCTACGTCTCGAACCACGGCGGCCGCCAGCTCGACCACGGCCGCGGCGCGATCGACGCCCTGCCCGAGATCGTCGACAAGGTGGCGGGACGCGCCCGGATCATCGTCGACGGCGGCTTCTGCCGCGGCACCGACATCGTCAAGGCGATCGCGAGCGGCGCCGATCTGGTCGGCCTCGGCCGCATGCAATGCTATGGCTTGGCGGCGGCGGGCACTGCCGGCGTCGTGCGCATGCTCGAATTGCTGGAAGACGAGGTGACGCGCTGCCTCGGCCTGCTTGGGCTTGCTTCCTTCGCCGGCATCGACCGCTCCTACATCCATGCGGCGACGCCGACCAACCCGCCGCATGTCTTGAGCGCGTTCCCGCTCCTCGACATTCCGCCCTACCGCTATGCCGGTTGAGCGTGGCCTGCCGGAGCCCTGGCCAAGTCGGCCAGCCTGGCTGTAAATAGAGCAAGAACAACAGCGCCCGAGCGGCACGCCGCAACGGCAACCGAGGGGGGATCAGGGATGAGTAGCGATGATCTTGCGCAGGCGATTCGCGGACGGGTTCCTTACGCGCCGATCCACCGGCGGCCGAAGCTGACGCTGCCGGGCGGCGCCCGGCTCGCCGTTTGGACCATCGTCAACGTGGAGAACTGGAGCCCGGCGACGGCGATGCCGCGCACCGTCCTGCCGCCGCCGATGGGCCAGCCGCTTCTACCCGATGTGCCGAATTGGGCTTGGCACGAATACGGCATGCGCGTCGGCTTCTGGCGCTTTCTCGAAACGCTGCAATCGCGCGGCCTCAAGGCCACCTTCGCGCTGAACGGCACCGTCTGCCAGGTCTATGAGGAGGTGTGCGCCGCGGCGCGGGACGCAGGCTGGGACTTCATGGGCCACGGCTTCGTCCAGATACCGATGCACAAGGTGGCGGATCAGCGCGCCGCCATCGCCGATACCATCCAAGCGATCCGCGATTTCACTGGCCGGCCGCCGCGTGGCTGGGAAAGTCCGGGTCTCACCGAGACCGCGGAAACCGCGGACCTGCTCGCCGAGCTTGGCATCGAATACGTCGCAGACTGGGTGCTCGACGATCAGCCGGTGCCGATCCGAACGCGGAGCGGCCGCTTGATCTCCGTCCCCTACACGGTCGAAATCAACGACGTGGTCATCAGCGCCGTGCAGCGCATGCCCTCGGACGAGATCCTCCGCCGCGGGCGCGACCAATTCGACCGCCTCTACCAGGAAGGCGCGACGGCACCCCGGGTGATGGCGATCTCCATCCACCCCTATCTCACCGGCGTGCCGCACCGGATCAAATATCTCGAAGCGCTCTACGACTACATCCTCGGCCACAAGGGCGTGGTGATGTGGACGGGCGCCGAGATCCTCGACTGGTATCTCGCCGAGACGGCGGCCGGCTAACCGCCCGCCGCCGCTTCGCTCACGCTCCGGTCGGCGCCCTCAGAGGGCCTCCCTCAGAGCGCCTTGTGCATCCGCCGCAATAGCCGGGTGACGATTCCGGCCGGCTTCGCCCCGGCAAGCGCGACCGCCGGCACGGTGGCGAATGTCCGCCCGCCGGCCGATACGGTGATGGTGCCGACCCGCGCGCCCGCGGCGATGCCCTTCCGAGCCGGCGGATCGAGCGCAAGCGTGGTCTTCATCGCCGTCGGCGCCAGCAGCGGAACCGTGACGGTCATCGTCTTCGCGGCGCCGACCGGAACGGTTTCGGGCTCGAGCATCGCCTCATGCAGAGCGCCGACCTGCTTGCCCGCCGTCGTCACGACCTTGTTGGTGTAGAACTGGAAACCGTAATCAAGCAGCGCCTCGATCGCGTTCGAGCTTACCGTCCAACTCGGCCCGCCCAGAACCACGGCGATGAGCCGCCTCCCATTGCGCAGCGCCGTCGCGTCGATGCTGTGGCCGGCTGCGTCGGTGCGGCCGGTCTTCAGGCCGTCCACCGTCGGATCCTTGAACAGGACCGGATTCCAGCTCCGCTGCCGAATGTTGTCGAAAGTATAGTATTTCTCGACCGATACCTTGAGGAACTGCGGATAGCGGGTGACGATCGCCCGCGACAGCGTCGCGACATCCATCGCCGTGGTTTGCAGACCGGGCTCCGGCAGCCCGTCGGGATTCATGTACTCTGTGCCGGTCAGCCCCAGCTTTCGCGCCTCTGCGTTCATCATAGTGACGAAGGAGGCCTGGTTGCCCGCCACCGCCTGCGCCAGCGCCACCGCGGCGTCGTTGCCGGAATCGATGATCAGCCCATGCAGCAGTTGATCGACGGTGACGCTCATCGCCGGCGACACGAACATGCGCGAGCCGCCGGTATGCCAGGCCGCATCGCTGATCGGCACGACCTGGTCGATTTTCAGCGTGCCGTGCGCGACCGCCTGATAGGTGAGGAAGGCGGTCATCAACTTCGTGAGGCTGGCCGGCGGCCATTCCTTGTTCGGCACCTTGGCGGCAATGACCGCGCCGGTTTCGGCGTCGATCAGCACGTAGCTCGCCATCTCCGGCAGGAGCGGCGGCTCCGGCACGCCAGCGACCGCGAGCGGCGCTGTCGGCGGCGGCCCGGCGGGCGCGGCTACCGGGCTTGCAGCCGCCTGGTTTGCGGCCACCGGCGTCGGCCGGGCATCCCGCGCCTTGCCGTGGGCAGCCCAGGCATCGGCACGCGGAATCAGCACCGCGGCGGAGAGCAGAAGCGCGGCGGCGGTCAAGCGGAGCGAAGATGACGAACGGAATGCGATCATAGGTTCGCGAGTCCCCATGTTTTGGCTGTGCGATGTTGACGAAACAATCTTGCCGGCACGCCTTGCCCGGCGCGCCCCTCGGCTTGGCGCGAACATCCTTCGCGGCATTTGGCCTCGAACCGAGGGATATTCAACAGGCTAATCGTTAGGGCTTCCCCCACTTGCCGCCACGGCACCAACCATCGGCCCACATCGAGGCGCGACGAGGCGCGACGTTTGCGGCTATTGCGCGGACAAGGTCGCGAGATTGACGCCGACGATTTTCGCCTCGGCGGCCAAGTCCTGAATATACCGCCGCACCGCCTGCTCATAGCCCAGACGGGTGAGATTCTCGGCGATCTGCTCCTCGACCTGCTCGAACGGCATGCTCGTGCCGGCCGTGCGCTCATCGACGGCGATGATGTGAAGGCCGAACTGCGTCTGCACCAGATCGGGAAGCACCCCCATCTCCGGCGCCTCGAAGATGGCACGATCGAATTCCGGCACCGTCTGGCCGCGGCTGAGTTGGCCGAGACGCCCGCCCTGCTGACTCGACGGGCAGCTCGAAAGCCGCCGCGCGGCAGCCTCGAAGCCCTCGGCGTCTTCCAGCAGGTCGGCCAAGGCCGCTTCCGCCTTGGCGCGCACGTCTGCAACGGCGGCGGGGGACGGTATCTGAAACAGGATGTGACAGGCCGACACA
>JAJYTL010000111.1 GCA_021793055.1 Pseudomonadota bacterium | reverse complement strand
CGAGCGAGCGCACCACGTCGATCTTGTGCTCGACCAGCAGGATGGTCTTGTCCTTTTCGGCCTTGATCTCGTGAATGAGGTCGAGGATCACCGGTACCTCGTCGACGCTCATGCCGGCGGTCGGCTCGTCGAACATGAAGATCTTCGGCTCGAGCGCGAGCAACAGCCCGACCTCGAGCTTGCGCTGATCGCCGTGCGGCAGTTCGGACGCCTTCAAGGCGCGGCGGTCGGCGAGTGAAACCCGCTCCAGCCAGTAGAGCGCCTTCTCGGTGATCTCGCGGTGGCTGTCGGCGAGGGCGAACAGCCGGAAGCCGATGCGATGCTTGGCGGCGACGGCGAGGCGCAGGTTTTCCAGCACCGAAAGCTCGGGGAACAGGTTGGTGAGCTGGAAGGCGCGACCGATGCCGCGGTCGGTGCGGGCCGGCGCCGGCAGGCGGGTGACGTCCTCGCCGCAGAAGACGATGTGCCCGGCGCTCGGCTTGAGCTGGCCCGAGATCAGGTTGAAATAGGTCGTCTTGCCGGCGCCGTTCGGGCCGACGATCGCGGTCAGCGTGCCGGCGTGAAATGTCGCCGAAACCTCGTTCACCGCGACATGGCCGCCGAAGCGGATGGTGAGGTTGCGGGTTTCGAGAACGGGGGCTGGGTTCGACATGGGATTTTCGCGCGGATCGGGGTCGGCGGCTCGCTTGCAAGCGCGTCGGCAAAGGCCCGAAGCGGCCGCGCGATGGCGGCACGCTCCGGGGCCGATGGCGGCGCCGGAAACCCGGCGACCGGCGCGGCTACTTGTTCTCGATCGGCACGTGCATCTGGCTCGCCTTGATCACGCTCACCAGATCCAAGGTCACGCCGCCGCTCCAGGTCTGCTTCGGATCCAGCGCCACCTTGAAGTGATACATGTCCTGCATCGCCTGGTGGTCTTGCGGCCGGATGTAGATCGGACCTTTCGGCGAGTTGAAGCGCAGGCCTTCGAAGCCCTTGATCAGCTTGTCGGTATCGGTGGAGTGCGCGCGCTTGATCGCGGCGACGATGGCTTGCGCCTCGGCGAAGCCCTGGCAGGTGAAGAAATCCGGCGGCGCGTGGTAGCGCTTGAAGTGCTCCTTGACCAGCCAGTCGTTCACCCGATTGTGCGGCAGCTTGTAATAGTAGTAGGCGCCGCCCTGCATGCCGACCACCGGCTTGTAGAGCGCGAGCGCCGGCAGGATGTTGCCGCCGGACGTGATGTGGATGCCGTCCTTCTGCGGATTCAGCGCTGCCAAGCCGCCGAAGGGATTGGCGGTGCCGGCCCAGATCACGAAGATGTACTTGCCCGAGCAGCCGCTTGCCGCCTTCAGCGCGTTGATCACGCGCTCGCCGCCGGCGGTGAAATCGGTGGTCTTGACCGGCAGGAATTCCTCCATCACCAGCCGTCCGCCGAGCTTGGTCAGCGCCGTCTTGAAGGCGTCGGCGCCGTCGTGGCCGAAGGCGTAGTCCTGCGCCAGCGTCGCGGCGCAGGTGTTCTTGCCGCCGATGGCGATCGCCTGGGCGATGGCGTCCTGCGACGAGTTGCGGGCGATGCGCACGACATAGCGATTATAGCTTTTGCCGGTGATCGAATCGGCGACCCCTTCCGGCATGATGATCTTCTTGTACTGCGCGGCGATCGGCGCCACCGCGAGCGCCAGGCCGGAGAAGATCGGCCCCACCGCCATGGTCACCTTGTCGTCGCCGTAGGCCTGTTGGAACAGGGCGCGCGTCAGGCCGGCCTTGCCCTGGTCGTCCATCTGCAGGATTTCGATCTTGCGGCCGAGCACCTTGTCGGTGCCGTGCGTCGCGTAATCGAAGCCGAGTTCGAGACCGCGCTGGAGCTGCTGCCCGTAGGGCGCGAGCAAACCGGTCTTCATGTAGATATGGGCGATCTTGATCGGCCCATTCGCGGCGGCGGACGCGTGTCCGGCCGCGAACAGCGACGCGGCCATGGCCGCCGCTGCGAGCAAGCGTGATAATTTCATTGGCATGTTCCCCCACTTCGTTGCCAGGCTTTGCATCCGTGGTCCGCCGGCCGGGCGAACGCCGGTGGCGGGCTGGATGGCATGTCTCGCGGGCGAAGCGGATCGGGCCTGAGCGCCTCGGCCGGCGCGAGGACCGGCCGTTTGCAGTGTCGCGCGAAGGCTGCCGCGGATGCCGCGTTCACCCCGAACTTGCCTCGGACTGTGCCATAGCGGCCTTGGGCTGCCGATAGCGGCGGCTGTTTGGAACGCCGCGAAGGCGGCCTTAACCACGCGCCACGCTTGTGTTCGCCGGCGGCGCGCCAACCCGGCGTCGGCATGCGCGCGCCGGATCAGTTGCGGGTGACGGCTGTCGCGCTCGGCAGGTCGCGGGTGCGCCAGCCGCCGCCCAGGGCCTCGATCAGAGCGACGCTCGCGGTCAGGCGGTTCTGCAGAACGGCGAGCGCCGTCCGTTCGTTGCCGAGCGCGATCGCTTGTTCGGTGACGACGCTGGTATAGGCCACGGTACCGGCGCGGTACTGATTGAAAATCAACCGCTCGGCCTCGCGCGAGGCGGCCACCGCGGCGGCCTGCGCCGTCGCCTCCCGGCTGAGGATGCGGAGCGCCGCGAGATAGTTCTCGACCTGCTGGAAGGCGGTGAGCACGGTTTCGCGGTAGTTGGCGACGCTCTGCGCGTAGGCCGCCTTGGCCGCCTGCACCTCTGCGCTGCGCAAGCCGCCATCGAGCAGCGTCGCCGCCAAGGCCGGGCCGAGGGACCAGAAGCTGCTCGGCGCCTGAATCAGCTTCGAGAGCGCGGTGCTCGAATAGCCATAGGAGGCGGAGAGCGTGAGGTCGGGGAAAAAGGCCGATTCCGCGACCCCGATGCCGGCATTGGCCGCGGCCATGCGGCGCTCGGCGGCGGCGATGTCGGGCCGCCGCTGCAGCAGCGCCGAGGGCAGTCCCGGCGGCACCACCGGAACCCACAAGGCGAGCGGCGCCGGAGCCAGCGAAAAGGCGCCGGCGGGCTTGCCGATCAGCGCCGCGATGGCGTCCTCGATCGCCGCCCGCTGCACGCCGACGTCGATCTCCTGCGCCCGCGTCGCCGCGAGCTGGGCCTTGGCCTGAACCACGTCCGAGGGCGGCGCGGTGCCGGCGCGGTATTGATTCTCGGTGATTTGAAGGGCGCGCGCGTAGGCCTTCACGGTCTGGCGCAACAGGCCTTCCAAGGCGTCGTCGACGCGCAGCGTGAAGTAATCGGCGGCGAGCGCCCCTTGCGCCGAAAGCGTCGCCGCGGCGAGATCGGCGGCGCTCGCCTGTGCGTTCGCGACCTGGCCTTCGACGGTGCGCGCAATGCGGCCCCAAAGATCGACCTGCCAGCTCGCGCCGGCGGTGAGGTCGTAGGTCGTAGCTGGCGCGCGGCGGAGACCGTCGCTGGCGGCGGCTTGCGCCCGTGTCCCCGCGCCGCTGAGCCCGACCACCGGGAAATAGGCCGCCCGCGCCTCGGCGACCAGGGCGCGGGACTGGCGATAGGCGGCGGCCGCCGCCTTCAGAGTTTGATTCGAGACCGCGACCTCGCGTTCCAGACGGTCCAGCACCGGATCGCGATAGATCGACCACCAGGCGCCGCGCGGCAGCGCCGCTTGCGGCCGGCTCGGCTGCCAGCCCTTGAGCGCCTTGTAGGCCGCGGGCGTCGGCGCCAGCGGGCGATGATAGTCCGGCCCGACCGTGCAGGCCACGAGCAGCGCGAGCGCGGCCATCGCGGCCGGCCGGATGGCCCAATGCCCTGTTCGCCTTGCCGCCGTCATCGCCGTCGTCCGCATCACGCGCGCTCCGCCATCGCGCCGCCGCGGCGGCCGGACCATTTCCGCCGGCACCACAGGCGGAAGCGGTCGAGATAGAGATAGATCACCGGCGTCGTGTAGAGGGTCAAGAGCTGGCTCACCATCAGGCCGCCGACGATGGCGATGCCGAGCGGGCGGCGAAGCGAGCCGCCCTGGCCGAAGCCGATCGCCAGGGGCAGTGCGCCCAGCATCGCCGCCATGGTGGTCATCAGGATCGGCCGGAAGCGGCGCAAACAGGCCTCGTAGATGGCGACGTCGGACGATAGTCCCTGGCGGCGCTCCAGATCGAGGGCAAAATCGATCATCATGATGGCGTTCTTCTTGACGATGCCGATGAGAAGAATGACTCCGATCAGGGCGATGATGCTGAACGGCGTGCGGCAGATCATCAGCGCCAGCACGGCGCCGACCCCGGCCGAGGGCAGCGTCGAGAGGATGGTCAAGGGGTGGACGTAGCTCTCGTACAGGATGCCGAGCACGATATAGACCGCGAGCAGCGCCGCGACGATCAGGAAGGGCTCGGTCGCGAGCGATTGCATGAACACCTTGGCGGTGCCCTCGAAGCTGCCGTGGATCGAGCCCGGCACGCCGATCTCGGCCATCGTCCGCGCGATCGCCCGCGCCGCTTGGTCGAGCGTCGCGCCTCGCGCCAAGTTGAACGAGATCGTCGTTGCCGGAAACAGGCCCTGATGGTTGACGGCGAGCGGCGTGTGTCCCGGCTCGTAATGGGCGAAGGCGGAAAGCGGCACCATGGTCTCGGCGTGGGTGCTGACCGCGACGCCGGTCGAAACCGCGGCGTGCCCGATCGCGGCGATGGAATTGGCGGCCCGGTTCAAGGCCGTGTTCTGGCTCAGTTCGGCGAGCGAGGGGCCTTGGTTGCCGGCCAGCGTCGTGCCGGCAACGGCATTGGTCGCGGCGCTGCCGCTCACCGCGCCGCCCGCGGTCGAGATATAGACGTCCTTCAGCGCCTTGGGGCTTTGCCAGAAGCGCGGCGCGACCTCCATCACCACGTGATACTGGTTGAGCGGGTTGAAGATGGTCGAGACCTGGCGCTGCCCGAAGGCGTCATAGAGCGTGTTGTCGATCTGGCTCATGGACAGGCCGAGCCGTGCCGCTGTCGCGCGATCGATGACGAGATCGGCCTCGAGCCCGCGATCCTGCTCGCTCGTCGAGTTGACGTCGCGCAGCTCCGGCAAGCCGCGCAGCGCCTTGAGCAGCCGCGGTCCCCAATGGTAGAGCTCGGCCAAGTTGTTGCCTTCGAGGGTGTATTGATATTCCGCGTTGGCGGCGCGACCGCCGGCGCGGATGTCGCGCGCCGCCTGAAGAAAGAGCCGGGCCCCCGGCACCACGGCGAGCTTGCGCCGCAGCCTAGCGATGATCTGGTCGGCGCTCGCCTTGCGTTCCGATTCCGGCTTCAGGCTGACGAAGACGAAACCGAAATTGGTCTGCCGGCCGCCGGTGAAGCCGACCACGTTGGCGACCGCGGGATCGTGCCGGATGATGGCGATGAAGCTGCCAAGCTTTTTCCGCATCGCCTGAAACGAGATGCTCTGGTCGGCGAGGATGCCGCCGATCAGCCGGCCGGTGTCCTGCGGCGGGAAGAAGGTCTTCGGCACCACGGCGAAGAGATAGACGTTGAGCGCCAGCGTCGCCAGCAGGATCAGCATGATTGTGCGCGCGTGCCGCAGGGCCCAGGAGAGCGAGCGTTCGTAATGATCGAGCAGCACCGCGAAGACGCGCTCGGCGCCGCGCGCCAGCCAGCCCTCCTCGCGTTCCGGCTTGAGCTTCAGAAAGCGCGCGCACATCATCGGCGTCGTCGTCAGGGACACCAGCAGCGAGATCAGCACCGCGATCGATAGCGTGACCGCGAATTCGCGAAACAGCCGGCCGATGATTCCGCCCATGAGCAGGATGGGCAGGAACACCGCGATCAGCGACAGCGACATGGACAGCACGGTGAAGCCGACCTCGCGGGCGCCGAGCAGCGCCGCCTCGAAGCGCGGCATGCCCTGTTCGACGTGGCGGGTGATGTTCTCCAGCACGACGATGGCATCGTCGACGACGAAGCCGGTGGCGATGGCGAGCGCCATCAGCGACAGATTGTCGAGGCTGTAGCCGAGAAGATACATCACGCCGAAGGTGCCGATCAGCGAAACCGGTACGGCGACGCTCGGCACCATCGCGGCGCGCGCGTTGCGCAGGAAGGCGAAGACCACGAGGATGACGAGAAAGACCGAGATCATCAGGCTGCGCTCGACCTCGAGCAGGGCGGCCTGAATGGTCTTCGAGCGGTCCATCACCAGCGAAACGTCGATCGCGGCGGGCAGCGCCGCCTTGATCGCCGGCATCGCCGCCTTGACGCGGCGGACCGCGTTGATGACGTTCGCGCCTGGCGCCTGATAGAGGATCGCGAGCACCGCGGGCTTGCCGTTGGCGAGGCCGGCGTTGCGCACGTTCTCGACCGAATCCGTCACCCGCGCCACCTCGGAAAGCCGGACCGCCGCGCCGTTGCGGTAGGCGATGACCAGCGGCCGGTAATCGGCCGCCGTCCGCGACTGGTCGTTGGTGTAGATCTGATAGCGCCGCGCACCGTTCGCGATCGAGCCCTTCGGGCTGTGGGCGTTGGCCGCGGCGAGCGCCGCCCGCACGTCTTCGAGTCCGATGCCGTATTTGAACAGCTTCAAGGGATTGAGATCGACGCGCACGGCGGGCAGCGAGCTGCCGCCGATGCGGACCTCGCCGACGCCGGAAATCTGCGACAGCTTCTGTTGCAGGATCGTGGTCGCCGCGTCGTAGAGCTGGCCCTGACTCAGGGTGTTCGAGGTCAGGGCATAGATCATGAACGGCGCGTCCGCCGGGTTCCATTTGTGATAGGTCGGGTTGCTCCGCATGTTGGCGGGCAGGTCGGCGCGGGCGGCGTTGATCGCCGCTTGGACGTCGCGGGCGGCGCCGTCGATGTCGCGGTCGAGGCCGAATTGCAGCGTGATGCGGGTCTGCCCCTCGGTGCTTTCCGAGGTCATCTCGTCGACGTCCGAGATGACCCCGAGACGCCGCTCCAAGGGCGTCGCGACGCTGGTTGCCATCACCTCGGGGCTGGCGCCGGGCAGCGCCGCCTCGACCTCGATGGTGGGAAAGGCGACGTCCGGTAGCGGCGCGACGCGAAGGTGGAAGAAGGCGATGGCGCCGGCGAGCGCGATGCCCAGGGTCAGCAGCGTGGTCGCGACCGGCCGGCGGATGAAGAGGGTCGACGGGCTCATGTCGCGCCACCCGCGCCCGGCGCCGCGTCGGCGGCGCGCCGCCGGAACCCGGCCAGGCGTGTCGCGACGCGGTCGAAGGCGAGATAGATCACCGGCGTGGTGAACAGCGTCATCACCTGGCTGAAGATCAGCCCGCCAACGATGGTGAGGCCGAGCGGCTGGCGCAGCTCGGCGCCGGTGCCGTGGCCGAGCATAAGCGGCAGCGCCGCGAACAGCGCCGCCAGCGTGGTCATCAGAATCGGCCGGAAGCGCAACAGGCAGGCCTGGCGGATCGCCGCGCGCGGGCTCTTGCCCTGGTTGCGCTCGGCGTCGAGGGCGAAGTCGATCATCAGGATCGCGTTCTTCTTCACGATGCCGATCAGGAGAACGATGCCGATGATGGCGATGATGGTGAGGTCGTGGCCGGCGACGATGAGCGCGAGCAGCGCGCCGACGCCGGCCGAGGGCAGGGTCGAGAGGATGGTCAGCGGATGGACGAAGCTCTCGTACAGCACGCCGAGAACGATATAGACGGTGACCACGGCGGCCAGGATCAGGAACAACTCGTTATAGAGCGAGGCGCGAAAGGCGAGCGCGGCGCCCTGGAAGCTGGTGATGACGCTGCCCGGCAGCTTCGCCGCCGCCTCGGCGCGGCCGACCGCCTGCACCGCGGCGCCGAGCGAAACCCCGGGCGCGAGGTTGAACGAGACCAGCGCGGCGGGAAACTGGCCGAGATGGTCGATCTGCAACGGCGCGGTGCCGACATGCACGGCCGCGATGGCGGTAAGCGGCACCTGGCCGAGCCCGGTCGACGACGGCAGATAGATCGCGCCGAGATCGCGGGGCGCGGTGCGAAGCCTCGGGCTCGCCTCCAGGATCACCCGGTATTGGTTCGCCTGGCCGTAGATGGTTGAGATGATGCGCTGGCCGAAGGCGTCGTAGAGCGCGTTGTCGACCGTCGCCGGTGTGATGCCGAAGCGGCTCGCCATGGCGCGATCGACGGTGACGTCGAGGGCGAGGCCGCGGGCCTGCACGTCGCTCGCGACGCCGGCGAATTCGGGCATGCGGCGAAGCGCGGCGACCAGTTTCGGCACCGCCCGGTCCAACGCCTCAGGGTCGGGATCGGCGAGCGCGAACTGGTATTGCATGCGGCTCACCGTGTCCTCGATGGTGAGATCCTGCACCGGCTGCATGTAGAGCGTGATGCCGGGCACCGTCGCGGTTTCCTGTTGCAGCCGGCGGATTACCACCGAGACGTCGGATTTCCGCGCCGCGCGCGGTTTCAGGTTGATGAAGAAGCGGCCGCTGTTCAGCGTCGTGTTGGTGCCGTCGACGCCGATGAAGGAAGACAGGCTGGCGACGTCCCGGTCCTTCAGGATGACGCGGGCGAGCGCTTCCTGGCGCCGTGCCATGGCGGCGAAGGAAACGTCCTGGCCGGCGTCGGAAATGCCCTGAATCAATCCGGTGTCCTGAACCGGGAAGAAGCCCTTCGGGATGACGATGTAGAGATAGACCGTGAGGCCGAGCGTCGCGACGGCGACCGCGAGCACTAGGCCCTGGCGATCGAGCACCCAATCGAGCGCGGTGCCGTAAAGCCGGATCAGGCCGTCGATCCAACCGTGCAGGCGGGCCTGGATCGCGCTTTCCGTCTGCGCGGCGGGCGGGCGCAGAAGCTTGGCCGAGGCCATCGGCACCAGGGTCAGCGCCACCACGCCCGAGATCAGGATGGTGACTGCAAGCGTGATGGCGAACTCGCGGAACAGCCGTCCCACCACGTCGCCCATGAACAGCAGCGGAATGAGCACGGCGATCAGCGACAGCGTCAGCGAGATGATGGTGAAGCCGATCTGGGCCGAGCCCTTGAGCGCGGCCTGAAGCGGCGTCTCGCCCTGCTCCAGATAGCGGGCGATGTTCTCGATCACCACGATGGCGTCGTCGACCACGAAGCCAGAGGCGATAGTGAGCGCCATCAGCGTCAGGTTGTTCAGGCTGAAGCCGAGCAGATACATGACCGCGAGTGTGCCGATCAGCGACAGCGGCACGGAAAGACTCGGGATGACGGTGGCCCGCGCGCTTCGCAGGAACAGCAGGATCA
>JAJYTL010000110.1 GCA_021793055.1 Pseudomonadota bacterium | reverse complement strand
GGCGATCGACATGCTGCAGGCGATGAACACCGGCCACGACGGCTCGATGTGCACGATCCACGCCAATCGGCCGCGCGAGACCTTGACGCGCCTCGAAAACATGGTCGGCATGGCCGGGCTCAACCTGCCCTCCGCAGCGGTCCGCACGCAGATCACCGGCGCCGTGCATATGATCGTTCAGATCAGCCGCATGCGCGACGGCGTCCGCCGCATCACGCACATCATGGAGGTGGTGGGCATGGAGGGCGACGTCATCACCACCCAGGAGCTTTTCGTCTTCCGCTTTCAGGGCGAGGGCGAGCGCGGTCGGCTGCGCGGCACCTTCGAGCCGAGCGGCCTGCCACCGCATTTCCTGCAGAAGGCGGAATATTACGGTCTCGACCGCGCCTTGAACGAGGCCATCCGCGCGCCGGCGGTGCCGGCATGACCGGCAACCCGCTGCCCATCCTCGAGATCGCCGGCATCGCGCTGGCGCTCGGCTTCGCCGCCGTCCTCATGTTTCAGGGCGGCGCTGCCGAACGGCGCGTTCAGCGTCGCCTGCAGCGCCTGCACGAAAAGAAGCCGCTCGCGGCGAAAGACGGCACGGCGCAGTTTCAGTTGCGCCGGCGCGAGGTCTACAGCGCCCATGCTGGCCTCGACCGGCTGCTGAAGCGCTGGATGCCGAATCCGGCGGCGCTGCACCATCGCCTGGCGCGGACCGGCTGGAACGTCACGGTGGCGCGCTATCTTGCCGGAAATCTCGCGCTTGTGGCGGCGATCGCGGGCGGCATCGCGCTGCTCGGCATACCGCTTCCGGCGGCGATCCTTTTCGGCGTCGCGGGCGGCATCGGTGTGCCCCATTATATCGTCGGCATCTTGATCAATCGCCGCGTCGCCGTCTTCAACGATCAGTTTCCCGAGGCCATCGATCTGATGGTGCGCGGCATCCGCGCCGGCCTGCCGATCATGGAGACCATTACCGTCGTGGCGCAGGAAATGCCGGATCCGATCCGCAGCGAGTTCCGCCGCATCGTCGACGGCCTTCAGGTCGGCCAGGCCTTCGACGAATTGCTGTGGGCGGCGGCGAAGCGGATAAAGTCGGCCGAATTCCGCTTCTTCGTCGTCAGTCTCTCGATCCAGCGCGAGACCGGCGGCAACCTCACCGAGACGCTGGAAAACCTCGCCGACATCCTGCGCCGCCGCCGCCAGCTTCGGCTCAAGGTCAAGGCGGTGTCGTCCGAGGCGCGCGCCGGCGCCTGGGTGATCGGCGTGTTGCCGTTCCTGCTCGGCAGCGTGATGTACGCGATCAATCCCCATTACATGGCGCCGCTGTTCCACAGCCACGAAGGCCACCTGCTGCTGGCCGGTGGTCTTGCCGGCTTTGCCGTCGGCGTCATGGTCTTGGTCAAGATGGTGAGGTTCCAGATATGAACCTTCTTGGCATGCTGCCCGTACCCCCGAACGTGGCGATCACCGCGCTGGCGACGCTCGCCGCCTTCGTCAGTGTCATCGCCTTGTGGCAGGCGGCCTTCGAGCGCGACCGGGTGACGCCGCGGCTGAAGGCGCTGGCGGCGCGGCGCGACGAACTCACCCGGGCGACCGCGCCCCGCCGCCGTGGCCGCCGCCGAGCGGCCAAGGTCAGCCTGACGCGCCGCGTGGCCGAGCGCTTCAGTCTGCTCAGCGAGCAGGCGATCTCGGCCTCGATGGCGAAACTCGCGCCGGCCGGCTGGCGCTCGCGCGATGCCGCCATCACGTATCTGGTGGCGCGCGCTTTCGCGCCGATCCTGTTCGTGGTGGCGACCGGCCTCTATGTCGTTTTCGTTGCCCATCTGTCGCACAGCCTGCGTCTGATCGCGGTCGCGGCGGCGATGCCGGCGGGGGCGAAGGCGCCGGAGATCTATCTTCGCAATGCCGCCGACAAGCGCCGCGCGATCCTGCAGCAAAGCCTGCCCGACGGACTGGATCTCTTGGTGATCTGCGCCGAGGCCGGGCTCAGCCTCGATGCCGCGCTGCAACGGGTGGCGCGCGAGATGGCGCTGACGGCGCCGCTTCTTGCCGATGAGCTCAATATCACCGCGCTTGAGCTTGGCTTCCTGCCGAACCGGCGGCAGGCGATCGACAACCTCAACTACCGAACCGACACCGCCGCCATCCGCGCGGTGGTGAACACGTTGAAGCAGAGCGAGAAATACGGCACGCCGCTGGCTCGCTCGCTGCGCGGCCTCTCAAGCGAGCTGCGCGACGAACGGCTGATGAAAGCCGAGGAAAAGGCGGCCCGGCTGCCGGTGCTGATGACCTTGCCGATGGTGGCTTTCATCATGCCGCTGCTCTTCATCGTCATGCTCGGGCCGGCCGCCATCGAGATCATGTCGTCCCTGGCGCAGGCGCTCTAGTGGATCGAATCTAACAGTTGGTGCCCGCGTTTGACGGCGGCGATGATTTTATGGGGATCGGCGGTCCAGAGGAAGGGCTTGGGCATTTGGTTTGTCTGTTCGATGAAGCGTTTGATGGCAGACTGCAGCTCGACGACGGATCGGAAGACGCCGCGCTTCAGGCGCTGCTTGGAGAGCTTGGCGAAGTAGCCCTCCACGGCGTTGAGCCAAGAGCAGGAGGTGGGCGTGAAGTGGAAGGTGAACCGCTTGTGGCGGGCGAGCCAGGCGAGAACCGCGGGATGCTTGTGAGTGGCATAATTGTCGAGAATGACATGGATGGCTTTGTGCTTCGGGACCTCGGCCTCGATGGCATTCAAGAAGCGGATGAACTCCTCATGGCGGTGCCGCAGCATGCAGCGGCCGATGACCTTTCCTTCCAGGACGTTGAGAGCGGCAAAGAGCGTGGTTGTTCCGTTGCGCTTATAGTCATGGGTCATCGTTCCGGCGCGCCCTTTCTTCAGGGGAGAGCACGATGGCGTGCTTCGGCGGATCGACATAGAGCCCCACGATGTCGCGCAGCTTCGCGGTGAACCGCGGATCGTTGGAGAGCTTGAACTGCTTGACCTTGTGAGGCTGAAGACCGTGGGCGCGCCAGATGCGCTGAACCGCGCTGGCGCTGATGCCGCAAGCCTGGGCCATCATCGTAGAGGTCCAGTGCGTAGCTTCTCCCGGCGGCGGCTCCAGCGTCAGCTTCACCACCCGCTCGGCGACGTCCGCGCCCAGCTTCGGGATGCGGGAGGGCCGCGTCTTGTCGCGCAGAAGACCCTCAACACCTTCCTCCCCGAACCGTTCCTGCCAGCGCCAGACGCATCTTTTGGACGTGCCGGTCCGGCGCATGATCTCGTTCGTGCCAAGCCCCTCGGCCGTAAGAAGCACGATCTCGGCCCGCCAGACATGCTTCTGTGGCGCGTTGCGGTCCTTCAAAATCGCCCTCAGCCGCTTGCGGTCAGATGGCTTTACAGTGATGGATATTCCTGTGCGCATGCCGCAGATTCGCATGCGCCCGCCCGCTTGGGAATCCCTTCCCGGAGTCAAATGTCAGATGCGATCCACTAGCGCCCGCGTCCGCATGCCCCGGGTCGTCATGCGCTAGGGTGCGATCAGACTGTCGGCGATCTCGGTGTTGCCGCGGCGCGGCGGCGTCGCCTGGCTTTCGGCCCGCCCGTTCGCCGCGACCACCAAGCAGCTCCGCTTGACGGCCTGCAGCGTGGCGCAGAAGCTCCGCGCCGCCGCGCGGCTCGGAAACGGGCCGGTCCGCAGCCGCTCGAAGGTGCCGCGCGGGCCGAGATCGACCTGCACGATCACCGGATGCAGGTGACGCAACAGCGCCGGATAATGCCCGAGCAGCGCCTGCCAGCCGGCGGCGGCGATGGGGATCGTGCGATAGCTTCCGAGCTGCACCTGGGTGTCGCCGGCCTTGGCTTTGGTAGCTGCGGCTTTGACGACGCTCTTGGCGGCGCTGGCTGGCGCGCTTTCGGCTACGGCCACGGCCGGCTTGGCCGCGTGCTTTTCGGCGCCGGGAATCGCGGTGGCCAGCGTTGCGGCAGCGGGCTTCGTACGTGGCGATTTGCGCGTCGCGGCCGGCATTGCCGGCGGCTTGACCGCGGCCGGCGGCGAAGTTTTTGCCATCGCCGTTGCCGCCATGCGCGCGGCTTGGGGCCCCGTCGCCACCGCTACGGTGGTGACCGGCGCGGCCAGGGCCGACGTATGGGCGCTTGCCGCCGCGGCCGGCGCCTCGCTGATCGGCGTTTGCGCCACCGCCGGCGGGGTTGCGCCGAGGGCGGACAGGGCGCCGGGATGGGTGCCGCGCTTTTGCGAGCGCAAGACCCAGCGGCGCAGCGCCTTGTAGTAGGCGAGATTGCTCTGCACCGAATGGGGATCGAGGTCGATGCCGGCGATTTCCGCCGCCGCCTTGTCGTCGCCGCTCAGGCCATAGACCAGGGCGAGGTCCTCGCGCATGCGCGCGGTGCTCTGACTATTGCCGGCGAGTGGCCGCAGATAATGCAGCGCCGCCGGGTAATCGCCGCTCAAGGCGAGCGACAGGCCGAGGTTGCTGGCGAGGCCGAGGTCGTCGGGCTTGAGCGCGAGGCCGGCGCGGTACTTCGCCTGCGCCGCCCGGTGCCGGCCCAGCATGTCGAGGGCGACGCCGTAATCGTTGAGGATGTCGGGCGATTGCGGCCGGATGGCGATCGCGGCGGCAAACTTGCCGATCGCGGCCTGCGGCCGATCGAGGAAGACCAGGGTATTGCCGAGGCCGCGCAATGCGATGGCGTTGCGCGGCGCTCGCTTCAGCGCCGCCCGATAGGCATCTTCCGCGCTGGTGAAGGCGTGGGCGCGATCGAGGAGATGGCCGAGCGCGATCAGCGGCGCGGCGCTTTCGGGCTTCAGCCGATGAGCGTGGCGATAGAGCGCGGCGGCGCCGGCAAGATCGCCCGAGTTCGCGGTCGAGGCCGCGACCCGCATCAAGGCACCATAGGATTGCAGCGCGTCGGCGGACTGCTGCGCCTGTGGCGCGGCGCAACCGGCAAGCAAGAGGGCGGAAAAGGCCATCCCGGCCAGGGCCGGACGAAGCCGGCCAAGGCGCGGTCGCGGGATCGTCGAGCGTCGGATCTTGTGCATGCCCTCATGCTTAACGCCGGTCTGGTGAAAAAAGCGTTATTGCGCCTCGGCTGTCGGTGGTTTTCGCCGGTTTCGGGTGCTGGTTGCGTGTGCGTTTGGGAAATACGACCAAAGCGCGAGTTCGGTGCCGGTGCCCGGTTGGTTTCCGCCTTTGCCATTTTTTCGCCCAGTCTTTGCATTATGTCCGGCCCCGACATGAGGATCGCGCGCCACCATCACCGCCCGAGCTGCCGCCGCCACGCCCGGCTATGGCCGCTCGCGCTGCTGCTGCTTGGCCTTTCTGGCTGCTACGAGCGGCCGCCGCCCTCGCCGCTCGCCACCTTGCCGAACATCGTGCCGGCGGACCCCTGGCGCGCGGCGCGCCGCGCGCCAGGAATCCAGGTGACGGTGGCGCTGCCGGCGGCGGTGAGCGCGAAGGCGGCCTTGATCCAGGCGCAGGTCGCGATCGCCAATACCAACGCGAAGCCGGCCGTGCTTTCGGCGCCGACCCCCTGCCAGGTCGCGGACTGGCGGATCGTCGGGCCCGAGGGCAAGACGGTCGCCGCCAAGCGTCCGGCGCTTTGCGCCCAGGTGACGCAAAGCCTCACCTTGAACCCGGGCCAGCGGCTGACCAAGACGATCCTCCTGCCGCTCGATCCCGGCGCGCTCCGGCCGGGCGGACGCTACCGGGTGGAATTCCGCTTCTGGGGCAATCCGGGCGCGGCGGCATTCCGCGCCGAGTGAGCGGCGGTCTCCGAGAGCACGACGCCGAGGCCGTCCCGCTTTTCGGATAAGGTCGGTAGCGCACGGAGATGATTTTGGGTCGAGCCGACCCAAAATCATCGCGCGCTAGCTTCGCAGTTCCGGCAGGTCGGCGAACAGCGCCAGCGCTTCCGGGTTGGCGAGCGCATCCTTGTTCTTCACCGGCCGGCCGTGAACGATGTCGCGCACCGCGATCTCGACGATCTTGCCGCTGATCGTGCGCGGGATGTCGGCGACCTGGATCACCTTGGCCGGGACATGGCGCGGCGTCGCGTTGCGCCGGATCTGCTCCTTGATCTTGGCGGTGAGCTCGGGCGTAAGCGTCAGGCCGTCGCGCAGGCGCACGAATAGGACGACGCGGACGTCGTTGTCCCATTGCTGGCCGATCACCAGCCCTTCCACCACTTCGTCGAGCAGCTCGACTTGGCGGTAGATCTCGGCGGTGCCGATGCGCACGCCGCCCGGATTGAGCACGGCGTCCGAGCGGCCATAGATGATGACGCCGCCGTGCGCGCCTTCCTCGATCCAGTCGCCATGGCGCCAGACGTTGGGGTAGGTGGCGAAATAGGCGTCGTGATACTTCCGGCCGTCGGGATCGTTCCAGAAGCCGAGCGGCATCGAGGGAAAGGCGCGGGTGCAGACCAACTCGCCGGCGCCGCTTTTCATGGCGTGGCCGTCGTCGTCGAAAACCTCGACCGCCATGCCAAGGAGCTTGGCCTGGATCTCGCCCCGCCACACCGGCCCGATCGGATTGCCGCCGACGAAGGAGCCGACGAGATCGGTGCCGCCCGCCATCGAGGACAGGCAGACGTCCTTCTTCACCTTCTCGTAGACGTAATCGAAGCTCGCTGGCGCGAGCGGCGAGCCCGTGGAGAGGATGGTGCGGATGCTGCCGAGGCGATGCGTCGCGATCGGCTCCCGACCGGCCTTGCTCAGCGCGTCGATGAACTTGGCCGAGGT
Source organism: Pseudomonadota bacterium (assembly GCA_021793055.1). Lineage (GTDB taxonomy): Bacteria > Pseudomonadota > Alphaproteobacteria > Ferrovibrionales > Ferrovibrionaceae > JAJYTL01. The sequence continues at coordinate 2,436 of JAJYTL010000110.1, read as the reverse complement.
GCCGAAATGGGTCATCCCGGTGGCGTCGGCGAAATCGAACAGGATGTCCGGCGAGGGATAAAACGGCGAGCCGTCGTAGAGCAGCAGCGTCGCGCCGAGCGCGAGGCCCGAGACCAGCCAGTTCCACATCATCCAGCCGCAGGTGGTGAAATAGAACAGGCGGTCGTTTTCCTGGACGTCGCAGTTGAGGCCGATTTCCTCGAGATGCTTCAAGAGCGTGCCGCCGGCGCCGTGGATCATGCATTTCGGCAGCCCGGTGGTACCTGAAGAATAGAGAATGTAGAGCGGTGCCGCGAAGGGCAGGCGGACGAAGTCGATCTCCGTCGCCGCGTGGCCGGCGATGAAATCGCCGAAGGTCGTGGCGCGCTCGCCGAGCGCCTCGAGCGGCGGCTGCGCGCGCGTATAGGGCACCACGATGAGGCGCTTCAGCTCGGGCAGCTCGGCCGCGATGCCGGCGGCCCGTTCCAGCGAATCCAGCGTCTTGCCGTTGTAGAAATAGCCGTCGGCGGTGAACAGGATCTTCGGCTTGATCTGGCCGAAGCGGTCCATCACACCCTTGACGCCGAAGTCCGGCGAGCACGACGACCAGATGGCGCCGAGCGAGGCCGCCGCCAGCATGGCGATAATGGTCTCCGGCATGTTCGGCATGAAGCCCGCGACCCGGTCGCCGACGCCGACGCCTTCGGCCTTCAGCGCCTGGCTCAGGCGCGACACCTGATCGTAAAGTTCGCGGTAGGTGAGGCTGCGCTTCACCTTGTCCTCGCCCCAGAAGATCAGCGCCGTGCCGTCGTCGCGCCGGCGGAGAAGATTTTCGGCGAAGTTCAGCTTGGCGTCGGGGAAGAACTGGGCGCCCGGCATCTTGTCGCCGTCGACCAGCCGCCGCTCGCCCCGGGTCTCGGCGATGACCTTGCCCTCGTCCCAGATCTCGGCCCAGAACGTCGCCCGATTCTCGATCGACCAGCGGTGCAGCGCCGCGTAATCGGTGATCGTCGCGTCATGGCGCGCGCGCATGGTTTCGAGAAAGCGGTGCAGGCGGGTCTTCTTGCGGCGATCCTCGCTCGGTTGCCAAAGCGGCCGTTCCATCTTCGTCTCCTCAATCAACGTGCGGCGCAGTCTGTGGCCGCGCGGGTATTCTGTCCAGGGTCGAGGCGCCAGCGCTCAGGCCTCGGGTGCGGCCATTTCCGGCGCCTCTCCGAGCGCCCGCGCGACCGCCAAAGCATCGGCCGCGAGGTGATCGGGATCGAGCGTACCGACGATCGCCGCGCCGACGCCGGGTTCGGAGAAGACAGCGGCCATCGCCTGGTCCAGCGCTGTGCCGTCCACCACCAGATGGCCGCTGCCGAGCGGCTTTTTCACCAGCACGCCCTTGCCCGCCCGGTACGCCGCGCGGATCGTCGGCCGCATCTCCTGGTCCTCGCGGTTGAAGCTCACCATCAGCACGTCGACCATGGGCAGCGCCATGGCGAAGCCGGCCGCGGTCTTGCCGGAAAAGCCGCTCGCCCGGATCGCGCCGGCGCGTTTCAGGCTGTCGAGGGCCCGAAGCGCGGCGCCGAAACGGGCCTCGCTCTCGTCGATGCCATCGGAATGGATGAGCACGATGTCGAGGCAATCGGTCTTCAGCCGTTTCAGGCTGCGTCTGACGCTGGCCTCGATCGCGGCGGCAGTGAAATCGAAGCGCGAGCGGCCGTCGGCGAATTCCTCGCCCGCCTTGGTCGCGATCACCCAGTTGTCGCAGCGGCCGGAAAGCGCTTGGCCCAAACGCGCCTCGCTCGTGCCATAGGCGGGCGCGGTATCGAGCAGGGTGACGCCGAGCGCCGCCGCGCGATCGAGCAACCGGTCGATGGCGCGATCGTCGGGAAGGGAGAAATCCTTTGGATATTTGATCCCCTGGTTGCGGCCGAACTTGACGGTGCCAAGCCCGAGCGGGCTCACCCGAAGGCCGCTCGCGCCGAGCGCGCGCGCCGTGAGCGGTTTCAGCGCCATGGCAAGTTCCGGTCCCAGGGCGGGGCGGCGAAGCCGGGATGCGGCCAGGCCGCGAGCGGGCCGAGATCGCCGCTGTTTGGGGCAACGCCGACGGCGACGATCTCGTCCCGGATGGTTTCGGCGAGCAGCGGCGCGAAGGCAAGCTTGGTCGGCCAGGCGGCGATGGCATTGTCGGCGCGGGCGATAGCCGGGCCTTCCGGCCGCCGGCCGCCGGGCCGCGCAGCCTCGGCGCGATCGACCAGGAAGCCGGCGAGGCGAAGCCCGTCTTGTCGCAGCGCCGGCAAATAGGTGGCAAGGGCCTCGCGCGCCGCGGCGATGAAGTCGGTCTCGTCCTGCGCCGCGCCGCTCTCCGCCAAGGCGCCGCCGACATACCAGACAGCGGCGCCGTCGGCGCCGCGATGGCTGGTGATGGTGAGACGCGGCGTGTCGCCGCGGGTGAAGCAATGGGCGTAA
>JAJYTL010000109.1 GCA_021793055.1 Pseudomonadota bacterium | reverse complement strand
CCGGCATCTCCAGAAATTCAGGGGGTATAGTGGCTTAAATCTTTGATTCCATTGGTGCCGACGGTCAGGATTGAACTGACGACCTACTGATTACGAATCTTATTCCATGCGGACACAAGCCCGCGTGTCCGAATGCTGCGGGCGCTGAAACCTAGGCAAATAGCGGCATACAGCGGAAACCCACAGAAAGACGTTGCGCGATTTTGCATAAAAGCGCATATTTCGTGCGGACACGGTCCGGACACGGGATATGGTGCGATATGACAATGACTGATCGGCCGAGGGCGCAGGCGACCGAGGGGCATGCGCAAAGATCGAAAATCAGGGGGCCGGCGGCTGACGAGAAATCTGCTGCGCCGTTCACTGATCGGGCCGTTCGTGATCTCCCCGTGCCCGAGCGCGGCAACCGCATCTATTATGACCCGGGGATGCGCGGCCTTGGCGTGCGCGTGACCTCGGCCGGGGCGCGGTCCTGGGTGCTCAATTATCGTGCGGGTGGCATCGAGCGGCGCCTTACCATCGGCGATGCGAGCGCCTGGACCGTCCGCGCCGCTCGCGCCCGTGCCGCGGAACTGCGCCGCGAGATCGATGCCGGCGCCGATCCCATGGCCGAGCGGCACAAGGCCCGCCTCGCGCCGACCGTGAACGACCTCGCCGACCGGTTCGCGGCGGAATATCTGCCCCGGAAGCGCCCGGCAACGCAGCGGGACTATGCCTCGCTGATCGCGCAAATCATCCGCCCCGCCCTCGGCGCCAAGAAGGTTGCGGACCTTCGCCATGCCGATATCGAGCGGATGCATCGATCCTTGGTCTCGCGGACGCCATACCGGGCAAACCGCGCCGTGGCGGTGCTGAGCCGGATGATGAGCCTCGCGGTCAAATGGGAGATGCGGGCGGACAACCCATGCCTGGGCATCGAGCGGGCGCCGGAGCAAAAGCGCGAGCGCTTCCTCACCCCGGCGGAGATCGCACGCCTAGGCGAGACACTGGCGACGCATCCCGAGCGGACCAGCGCCAATGCCGTGCGGCTGCTGCTGCTCACCGGCGCGCGCAAGGGGGAGACCTTCGCCGCCCGCTGGGCTGATTTCGACCTCGAAGCCGGGATATGGTCCAAGCCGGCCGCGACCACGAAAACCGCCAAGCTGCATCGCGTGCCCCTCTCGCCGCCGGCGTTGGCGCTGCTCACCGAGATGAAGGCCGAAGCCGACAAAGAAAACGGCCGCCGCGCCGCGCATGGCTTGCCGCCGATCGAATGGGTTTTTCCCAGCGCGCATGACCAGCCCCTCGCCTCGGTCAAGAATTTCTGGAAATCAGTCTGCAAGAGCGCCGGCCTGGCGGGCGTGCGCGTGCATGACCTGCGCCACACCTATGCCGCCATCCTGGCCTCGGCGGGGCTGAGCCTGCCGGTTATCGGCGCCCTGCTCGGGCACACCCAGGCCGCCACAACCCAGCGCTATGCGCACTTGATGGACGATCCGTTGCGCGCCGCGACCGAGCGGGCCGGGGCGATCATCACCGGCGCCGGCAAGCCCTCCGCCGAGATCGTGCCCATGACCGGCAAGCGGGCATGAGCCCCCGCGCCGAGCGAACGCGGTGGAAGGCGTGATCTCCCTTGCATTGTCATTCGCTACGCGCGAATATGCGGCGTGCTGACCCTGATCTTCACCCGGGCCGCGATGAAGGAATTGCGCGGTATGCCAGCCCGTGACCGTGACCGCATGCTCGTCCGGCTCGACGACTATGCCGCCAGCCCCGACGACGCACGTCATGACGTGCTGCCCCTCGCAGGCGAACCCGGAGGCTTTCGCCTCCGCTCCGGTGACTGGCGCGCCCTGTTCACGTTGCAAGGGTCGGAGATGACCGTCTATCGCATCCGTCACCGCCGGGAGGCTTATCGATGACCGTGACCGAAACCGACCTCGCCCGCCGCGTCGAAGAACTCGAAGCCGAGCGCGATGCCCTGGAATTGCGCCTCGCCAGGCGCGAGGCCGCCGGACAAGAGCGCGTGCCCGCCGCCGTGGTAAGGCGCCTCGCTGCCGGCGAAAACCCCGTGCGCGTGTGGCGAGAGCATCGCGGCATGACACAACGCGCCCTCGCCGCCGCCGCCAATCTTTCACCGCCGATGATGAACGAGATCGAGGCCGGCAAGAAAGAAGGCAGCATCCGCACGCTGCTCGCCATCGCCCGCGCGCTCCGCGTCGATCTCGACGACCTGGTTGCCTGGAAAACCGCCTGACCGATGAACGGGCCGAGGTAGCGCCGCCAGCGCCCCCCGGCCCTAGCCCGCGCATGGAGATGACCCATGTCGAAGCCTGCCGCGAAACATAAGCCGACCGCCGCGCCGCGCAAGTCGCTCGCCGGCGCGCCGGCGGACAGCGCGCGCGATATCACGGCCGCCGAACTCCGCGCGATGATCCAAGAAACCGCCTTGCAAGGCGCAAAGGGTCGGAGCAATGGCTTGCGGACGCCCGATGAGACGGCGCTTGCGGAACTCTGCGGAATCGTAAACCACTGGCAACGGATTTACACCCGCGCGCGCGAAGCCGCCCCCAAAGCTAAGGTGATGCGCCGAGCCGAAAAACTCCGCGACGATCTGCTCGCCCAAATTCCGGCGCTGATGCAGATGACGAACGACATGGACACGCGCGATCCTTTCAAGCCGGACCAGGCGCGGCGGCTTCGCGCGATGGCCGACGCGCTCGACGGTTTCGCACTGCCCCACCCGCCCGCCTATCGCGCGCCCGGCGTGCCAGATCGCGAAATCCCGGACTGGCGCTGGATCGCGCGCGTTTTGCGCGATGATTTCGCGCGTCATCTCGGCGATCTCGGCGCTCGCGACGACGGCCCGAGTGGACGTTTGCTCTCGGCGCTCTTAGCGCGGGCTTTCGGCGCGCGCGTTTCGGCGGCGCGGGTAGCGAAATTCTTGCGCGGTAGCAACCAACAAACTGCGTAGGCAAACGACGATTTCAATTTTGCCTACGTTACGCCAGAAGATTTTTGCACGTATTTTTCGGGCCGAGCAGATCGGAGCCCGCCAATGAGCAATTTCGAACACCCCAACATCCGCGCGGCGATTCTCGGCGAGCGTGTGCAAATTGCCGACCTCGCCGCGGCACTCGGCGTCACGGCGCGGGCGATTTACAGCCTGGTCGATCGCCACAAAATTCCGTTTGTCCGAGCTTGCGGCAGACGATTTTACGATCCCAGCGAGATCAAGCGCGCGCTCGAAAACGCCTCCGGCAACCCGCCGGCTCGCGGCCGAGGCCGGCCGCGCAAATCCGCCGCCTGACGACCCCCCCCCGCGCGAGGCTGCGCGGACGGGGCGGATCTGCAAATCGCTGGGTGGCACTGGCGATTTTGCAGATTCCGGATCGGACGTCAAGCCCCCGCGGCCTCAACTGAGGACCGCCAATATGGCAATTTCGATCTCCAACCCGAAACCTCTTCGCCGCGCGCAGGCGGGCGGGGTTTCCGACTCGCCTGAAGTGATGGTGAACGCCCGTTGCTCGCGCCTCGATGAGATCGCAGCCGCGGCCCGCGGAATTATGAGATCATCAATTCGTGACCTCGGCGCGCTCCTTCGCGAGGCAAAGGCGCTGCTGCCGCACGGGAAGTTTGAGGGATGGGCGCGGCGCGAGCTTGGGGTTTCGCTCCGTTCAGCCGAAAATTATATGGCAGCATCGGCGTTCCTTGAAGGCAAACCCGAAACGGTTTCGCATTTGCCGCCCAGCGTAATCTACAAACTTGCGGCCCCATCGGCTCCGCCAGAGCTTGTCGCTGACGTTGTGGCCGGGGGGCTCGACCCCCTCGAAATTAAAAAAAGGCTGAATGACGCAGCTCATGCGCGGTGGCGAGCCGAATGGCACGCCCGCGTAGAGGCACGCACGCAGAAGCGCCCCCCCCGGCGCGTTGCACATCTCCATCCGCCCGAGCCCGAGCCGGCGGTGGCACACGCGGCGAGCAACCCCCCCGCCGAGCTGGCAAAGTTGGCCGCCCGGCTCTTTGAATCCGGGCTCGCGCGAGACGTGCTTGAGATTTTGTCGAACGCCGAGCGGCGGACCGCCCTCGCCGGCCTCCTCGCGGAGCGCGACCGATGAGCAGCCGCGAGATTGTCGTTTCCGATTGGAAACCCCTCCGCAAGGGCGCGTTGAGAGGTTTCCTGACGGCAACGTTACCGAGTGGGCTGGTGATTCACGAAATCTCCGTTCTCGTATCGAACGGCAATGCGTGGTGCAGCCCGCCGTCTAAACCGATGCTTGACCGCAACGGCCGCGCGATGCTCGACGACGGCGGCAGGCGGCGATATTCGCCGGTTATCGAGTTCCAGTCAAAGGAACTTCGCGCCAGATTTTCTGATGCCGTCATCGCCGCGCTGCTCGCTGCGCACCCGGAGGCGCTCGCCGATGGCTGACACAATCACGATTTTACGAGCGCGCGGCAGGAGGCTTTGCAAGACGATCACCGCTGATGGCGGCGTGCGAGGCTACGACTCGGCGCGGACGTTCGATATGTTCAAGCTTGAAGTTTCGTCTCTAGATGACCTGCACGCGATCCTTGCCGATCTCGCCGGCCAGCGAGATCGCTGCGTCGTGCGCGGCGCGATCGCCGATCCGAGCCGAACCCGGGGAGTTCGGCGGCTGCTCCACGCGGACCCAGAAACCGGCGAGCAACCGACGCTTCGCGACGTGCCCCGGCGGTGGGTTGCCGTCGATCTCGATAGCGTCCCCCTGCCGACCTACATAAACCGCGAAAGCCTGTTCGAATGCGGCATGGAAATTTCGAGCCGACTGCCTCGCGAGTTTCGCGGGTGCGGCTTCATCGTGCAGGCGACGACGCAGCATTGCATCGCGGAAGGAGCAAGGCTGCGATTGTGGTTTTGGCTTGATCGTGCAACAACCGGCGACGAGCTTCGGCATTGGTTCAGAGGATGCGCCGTCGATTTTTCTGCATTCACGGCCGGGCAGGTTTGTTATACCGCCGCGCCAGTTTTTGAGAGCGGAAGAGATTTTCTTGAAAAGCGCCTTGAGTTGATGCCCGGCCCCGGTGCCGTTCGCGTGCCGCCGCCCGAAGCGCTGCAACCGCCACCACCACCGCCCCCGAGGCCGATGCCGACCACCGAGACGCCGGCCGCACGGGATCGATATGCCTGGTGCGCGCTGCGAAATGCTGCAACTCGGCTTGCGCAGGCGGCAGAAGGCTCGCGGCATGCGCGGCTTCTTGCCGAGGCGCGGGGGCTGGCTCGGTTTGTCCCGTCCGGTGCTCTGCAGGAATCCGAAATCATCGCCACGCTCACCGGCGCCGCGCAGGCGGCCGGGAAGACTGACCCGCGCGAAATTTCGGCCGCTCTGGCTTGGGGTTTTGCGCATGCGTCATCAGCGCCGATCGCGAAGGAGCCGCGAGCATGAACGCACAAAGTGAGCGCGCCGCCGATGCGGTGGAAATCGCCCGCCTCGCGGCGCTGGCGGAGATTGAATACTGGCGGGTGCGGCGGGAGGCCGCGCAGCGGCTCGGCATTCCGGTTCGCATTCTGGATCAGCAAGTTGGTGCCGCTCGCCGTGCTGCAACTCGGCAAGCTGAGAGCCGAGAAGTCGAAATGTCGCAAGATGCCGCCGCCGAGCGCTTCGCCGAAGCGTATGCGGCAAGCATGCGCTTTGTCGCCGCATGGGGAAAATGGCTGATTTGGAATGGCCAGCGGTGGGAGGATGACCAGACTCTTCTTGCGTTCGACCGCGCCAGACAAATTTGCCGATCCATAGCGCGGGGGTGCTACGAGGACGATATCGCGCGGGCAATGGCGAGCGCGGCGGGCGTTGCGGCGGTCGAACGGCTGGCGAAATCTGATCGGCGGCTCGCTGCAACTCCAGAACAATGGGATGCTGCGCCGTGGCTTCTGAATACGCCGGGCGGCATCGTCGATCTTAGAACTGGCAAGCTCCACCCCCACGATCCTGCCGCTTTCATGACAAAAATAACCAAAGCCACCCCCGGCGGGGAGTGTCCGCTTTGGCTAGTGTTCCTCGATCGCATTACGGGCGGGGATGCCGAGCTAGCGGGGTTCATCCAGCGAGTCGCCGGGCTCGCGCTGACCGGCATCACGCGCGACCACGCATTATTTTTTGGTTACGGAACGGGATCGAACGGAAAAGGCGTCCTGATTAACACCCTGTCGGGCCTCATGGGCGACTACGCCGAAATAGCGACGATGGACACGTTCACCGCGAGCCCTACCGACCGGCACCCGACCGACCTAGCCAAGCTGCGCGGCGCGCGGCTGGTGGTGGCGCAGGAAACGGAAGAAGGCCGAGCATGGGCCGAATCTCGGATCAAGGCGATGACCGGCGGCGATCCGATCGCTGCCAGGTTCATGAGGCAAGATTTTTTCACCTACGTGCCGCAATTCAAGCTGCTTATCGCCGGCAACCATAAGCCGAGCCTGCGAGGGGTTGATGAAGCGCTGCGGCGGCGGTTTCACTTGATCCCGTTCTCGATCACCATCCCGGCCGCCGAGCGGGACGCGGACCTCCCCGAGAAGCTAAAATCGGAGTGGGGCGGAATCCTCGCCTGGGCAATTGAAGGCTGTCTCGCGTGGCAACGGATCGGCCTCGCGCCCCCGCCGGCCGTAACGGGCGCAACGGATGAATATCTCGCCGCGGAAGACTCGCTCGGCGCGTGGCTCGACGAGCGGACGCGTCGCGTCGGGTATGGCACGGAGACGGGAATTTTATTTGCCGATTGGGTCGCCTGGGCGAAGGCCGCCGGTGAGGAACCCGGCTCGCTCAAGCGGTTCGTCCAATCGCTAGCTGGGAGAGGGCTCCGCGCGGGCAAAAACAGAGAAACGCGCCGCAGCGAGATCGCCGGCCTCGCGCTTGCGGACGTGGTGCGTTCACATTTTGAGACGGACGGGGATTGGTCATGAGCGGAGGGGGGGCTCCGAAGGCATGAAATGGCAGAAATCCGCCATTCCGAAGGCATCCGAAGCCTTTTCCCGGTTAACACCGTATACGGAGCAAGTATATATGTGTTCCCTATACGGGATAAACCCCAGAAACCCTTCGGATGCCTTCGGAACGGCAGCAATACTGCCATACCACCCGGCGCCGTCTCAAAACGCGAGACACCCCACACACTCCGCTGATCCCCCCTCGCCCTCCGCCATACCCTCGCGACGTATCAGGGCGTGAGACACACGCACCCCCCGCGGGAGGATGCTTCCATTGTATCCCTCGGAGCATAACGCCTGCTCGCGGACACCCCCGCCGCGCTCGCCCCCCCGCCCCGCTATGCCATTCGGCGCACAACGCGCCGGCGGTTCCTGGCTGGACACTGATTGTTCATCAGGGGCTCGGCAGCGCAAATGCCTTGTATCTCGGCGCATTTCTGCTGTATCGTGCCGACATGTCCGCCACATGTCCGCAATCGGAAGCGAGTTCCGTAAATGTTCCACCCCCCGAGGCGGCTGCGAAAACGAGCAGTGTGACCGTGGTTGAGGCCCCGGCGATCCCCGCGCCGCGATCCCGCCACCTCCCGTCGAGAAACGCTCTCGGCCGTTTTCTCCCCCGCGCCAAAGCCGCAAAACCGCGTTCATGGCGTGCGCAGCGCGCCGCGCTGCTGGTGTTGCCGACCGCGCGGACGGCTGAAGGGCGCCGGTTGCGCGAGTTCAGGCAAGGGCTGATCGATCACCTCGGCGGCCGCCCTAGCGCCGTGCAAATGACGTTGATCGATAGGGCAACCGTGCTGATGCACCACCTGGCATACCTCGACCGCCGGGCCGAGATCGAAGGCGGCTTGAGCGAGCACGCAACGCGGGTGTTCCTGGCGTGGCAGAACACCTTGACGAGAACGCTTCAAGCTATCGGCCTGCGACCGGCTGCTGCGCCGGCCGGCCCGACGCTCTCCGATTACATCGCCACGAAAGGCCCCGCCCATGACCGCTGATCCTCGCCTCGCGTTGCCAGCCGATGCGCCACTGCCGAGCGCCCCCGCTTTCGATCGGCATGAGCGGCTGGCGCTGCTCTTGCGGCAAATTGTTCGCGACGCGGCCAGCGAATGGGACATCCCGGCCGGCGACCTCGCCGAGGCCGGTGCCGCCGACCTCCACGCCTGGGCCGACTCCCTCGCCGAGGCCGCCCGCGCCGGCGCCTCCGCGCTCGCATGGATGGCATACGCCGCGAAACGCCGCACCTGATGGCCGCCTCCGCCGCGCCGTTGCTCGACATCGACTCGGCGCTTGACGATCCGGCGTTGTTCGCGCCGCATTTTCACGCCGAAAGCTGGCAACCCTGGCGCGTGTTCCTCCGCGCCCTGTTCGCGTTGCCGATGACGGCCGACGACATGGCGTTGTTCACCGCCTGCACGGGCCGCACCACGCCGCCGGTTGAGCCTGCGCGGGAGGCTGCCTTGATCGTCGGCAGGCGGGGCGGCAAGAGCCGCGTGCTGGCGTTGGTCGCGGTGTTCCTGGCCTGCTTCCGCAACTATCGGCCGTTTCTTGCCGCTGGTGAGGTGGCAACGGTTGCGGTCCTGGCGGCGAACCGAAGCCAGGCGCGCGCCATTTTCCGCTTCATCTCGGGCCTGCTCAAGGAAACGCCGTTGCTCAAGCCGATGGTGATGGACGAGGGCGCGGAGTCGATCACGTTGAATAACAGGGTTGTGATCGAAATCAGCACAGCGAGCTTTCGCACCACCCGCGGCTATACCTTTGCGGCGGTTCTCTGCGACGAAATCGCGTTCTGGCGCCAGGATGAAACCTCGGCGAACCCCGATGTTGAAATCCTGCGCGCGCTCCGCCCCGGCATGCTGAGCATCCCCGGCAGCATCCTGCTGCTCGCGAGTTCGCCCTACGCGAAACGCGGCGAGCTATATACCGCCTTCCGCAAGCATTACGGCCGCGATGATGCCCGCGTGCTGGTCTGGAAAGCCGGCACCGAGGCCATGAACCCGGCGGTTCCGGCTGATATCATCGCCGAGGCGTATCGGGACGACCCCGAGGCCGCGAGGGCGGAGTATGGCGCCGAGTTCCGCGATGACTTGGCCGATTTCGTCACCCGCGAGGCGGTTGACCGCATCACCATGTGGGGGCGTTCGGAACTGCCCCCCGAGCCCGGCATTGCCTATGCCGCGTTCTGCGACCCCTCCGGCGGGGCGAGCGATGCGATGACGCTGGCGATCGCGCATCTCGG
>JAJYTL010000108.1 GCA_021793055.1 Pseudomonadota bacterium | reverse complement strand
CGGTGGCCAGGCTTACCGTCGAGCCGACCGCCGGCAAAAGCCACGGCAGAACCGCCAGGACCAGGCCAAGGACGACCAGCGGATGAGACAGCGCCTGTCCCGTCCGCCTCATTCAAACCTCTCCCAGCGCTCGCCGAACAGACCACGCGGCCTGAGCAGCAGCACGATCGCCATCAGAACGTACATCGAAGCGCTCGAAGCCGCCGGCCAGAACTGGATGGTCAGGCTGAAGGTCACGCCAACAATCAGGCCGCCGACCACCGCCCCGGCGAAGCTGCCCAGCCCGCCGATGGTCACCACCACGAAGGCGGGCATGATGGCGCTCTCGGCCATCGAGGGCACCACGCTCCAAAGCGGCGCCGCCAGCACCCCGGCAATCCCGGCCAGCAAGGTGCCCAGACCGAAAACCCAGGTGAAAACCCGCTTGAGATTGATCCCCAGCATCGCGACCATCTCAGGGTCGCGGCTGCCGGCCCGAACGATCCGGCCGTAGGGCGTTTTTTCGAGGAACAGCCAGACCGCCCCCGTCACCAGCACGGTCACCGCCAGCACCGCCATCCGGTAGCGCGTCAGAACCACCGGACCATACTGGATAAACCCCGAAAGCCAGCGCGGACCGTCAAACGGGTAGCCGGTCGAACCCCAGATGGTTCGGATAAGTTCCTCCATGAACAGCGCAAGGCCAAAGGTCAGCACCAGCCCCAAAAGCGGCTCCTTGCCGTAAAGCGGCCGCAGGAGCAACGCCTCGACCGCCATCCCTGCGGCGCCCGCGCCGAGCGGCGCGAGCAACAGCAGGCCGGGATACCCGGTTATGGGACGGATGGTCAGAGCCAGGTAGGCGCCCAGTGCGAAAAAGACCCCGTGGGCGAAATTAACCACTCCCATCGTCCCAAAGATGATCGACATCCCGATCGAGATGACGACGAAGAGGAAGCCGAGCACCAAGCCGTTGACCGCCTGGGAGACGATCGCGTCCATCCGAGACCTGTGTCGGGCGGGGCGGCTGCGATGCCGCCGGTCGCCCGCTCAGAGCGGACCCAACCGGCAGCCGATTTCTTCGGGCGTACCGAAGAAGGCCTCGAGCGACATGCCGTGGCGCGGATACTGGGCGATCACGTTGAAGTAGTCGTACTTGCCGGTGATCTTCGGCTTGACCGTCACTTCCAGGGTCGGCTGGATAAGCTGATGGTCCCAGGCGCGGAAGTAGATTGGCGCATTCTTGTAGCCGACGAATTTGTGCGTCTCCAGAAAGCCGACCAGCTTGGCCGAGTCGGTCGAGCGGGTCTCCTTGATGGCGGTGAGAATCGCCGTTGCGCCGAACCAGTCCTGCCACGCCTCAACCTCCGGCGGATGGCCGAACCTGGCGGTGAATTTCCTGGTGAAGGCGGCGCTTAGCGGCGTGTTGTAGGGGCCGGTGTAGTTCCAGAGCTTCGGGAAGGTTCCCGTGGCCGCCTCGGGGCCTGCCGCCCAGAGGTCCGAGTCGTTGACGATCGGCGAGGAAATTGGGATTTTGCCGGTCAGCCCGATCTCGTGGAACTGCTTGAGAAAATTGGTCAGGTCGGCGCCGCCCAGCCCCAAATAGACGACGTCGGGGGCGGCCTGTTTAATCTTGAGAATGTAGGAACTGAAATCGGTGGTGCCAAGCGGCGCCTGGTCGTAGCCCAGGACCGTGCCTCCGTCCTTTACCAGCAGCTCCTTCATCTGGTTGTAGGCGTCGATTCCCCAGGCGTACGAGGCGACCACGAAGTACCATCTCTTGCCGTGCTTGGACAGCGTGGGGTAGACCGTGCGCACAGTTACCCGGTTGGGCAGATCGACCCGGAACGTGTAGCGGTTGCAGTTCTTGCCGGTTATCTCGGTGGCGTTGGGCCCGGTGGCCATCAGCAGCACGCGCCGGCGCAGCGCAATCGGCATCACCGCCAGGATGTCGCCGCTTGAGACCCCTCCCTGTATGGCGGCCACTTTGCGTTCCTCGATGAGCTTGCGCATGTTCTGCACCGAGGTTTGCGGGCTGGGTTCGTCCTCCCAGACCAACTCGATTGGCCGTGCGAGCACGCTGCCGCCGAAGTCGTCGACGGCGATCTGGGCCCCGTGGTGGCCGTGCGAACCCTGAACGGCATAGGTGCCTGATTTGGGCAGGAGCACGCCGATTCTGATCGGTTCGGCCGCTTCTGCGGCGGCGCGCAGCAGGCCCAGCGGCTGCAACAGCGCGCCGGCCGCCGCGGCTTTGCCGACTCGGCCGATTGCCTTGAGGGCTCTGCGGCGACTTATCGCTTGTTCGGCAGGGGTCGGCTGCGATTGCTCATCGAGTTTCATGGTGGTTCTCCCGCAAGGACAGGCGCGGGCTGGCCGCGCCGCCCGCCGCTAGTCTAGCTCAATGAGGGCGGGCGTAAAACGGCAAGCCCGGTTGGCCGGCGTCGTCGGGGGTTTCCTTGGCCCCGGCGGCGTGCGGACGGGTTTGTTGGGCGACCTGTCTTGACGGGTAAGGTGTCAGGGACTTGGCCGCCGGGGCGGATTGCTGCTGGGCTTTTGAGATCAAATTGGCGCAAGATAAGCACTGTGCAACAGCTTGGGGGGAAGGCAGGTCATGTCAGAGGCGCCGTCGATTGATGAAGCGGCAGGGCCGGGCAGGCTGCAGGCGTGGTTCGAGGCGTGTCGGTCCTATTCGCTGACCGCGTCCGTGACGCCGCTTCTGGTCGGGGCGGCTATGGCGGTGCGGGCAGGCTTTTTCGCGCCGTTTCGCCTGCTGGCGGCGCTGGCCGGAGCGCTTGCCATTCACATCGGGACGAACCTTATCAACGACTACTACGACCACGTCAAAGGCGCTGACTCGCTCGATTCGCTGGGCGGCAGCAAGGTGATTCAGCGGGGATTGCTGACTGCCGACGAGGTGTGGTGGGGCGGGATGGCCTGCCTTGGCGCGGGCAGCCTGGCGGGTTTGGCGCTCAGCTACGCCTGCGGATGGCCGATCCTGGTGATCGGCCTTCCGAGCGTGGCGGCCGGTTACTTCTACACCGCGCCGCCCTTTGCGCTGGCCTACAATGCGCTGGGCGAGCTTGCGGTGTTCATTTTCATGGGTCCGGCTATCGTGCTGGGGAGCTACTTCGTGATGGCGCTTGAGCTTGGCTGGGCGCCGTTGGTTGCTTCGCTGCCGGTTGGTTTTCTGGTGACGGCGATTTTGCATGCGAACAACGTCCGCGATATCGAGACCGATCCGCGCTATCGCAAGACCACGCTGGCAAACCTGTTTGGCCGGCGGGCGGCGGCGGCCGAGATGGCGCTTCTGTGCGCGGCGGCCTACGTGACAACGGCCGGCGCAGTGGTGGCGGGCGTGTTGCCGTGGACGGTCCTTGCCACCGCGCTCACGCTGCCCCACGCCTGGGCCGCGCTGCGGCCGGTCCTGAGCGAAAGCACGCCCGCGGCGCTGGACCGGGCGGTGCTGGGGTCGGCCCGGCTGCATCTGGAGTTCGGCCTCCTCTTGGCAGGCTCGATCCTGGCGGCCGGAGCCTTAAAGTTGTAGGCTTGGCGCGCCAGGGCGCCGCCCTGTCGGCTTGAGACGGCGCTGTGGCCCATGGTAAAGATGGACGAGGCCGGGGCGTAGCGCAGCCTGGTAGCGCACCTGCCTTGGGAGCAGGGGGTCGGCCGTTCAAATCGGCTCGCCCCGATCCGCGCCAGTAGCTCAGGTGGAAAGAGCAGCGGCCTTCTAAGCCGCGGGGCGGGGGTTCGAATCCCTCCTGGCGCGCCAGTGTAGATGGTACAGTGCCGGCGGTGTTCTTGCGGCAGAGAGCGTTAGGCGGTGAGTGTAGCTCAGTTGGCAGAGCACCGGGTTGTGGCCTCGGTGGTCGAGGGTTCAAGTCCCTTCACTCACCCCACCCAACCGCCGGTCTCTGGGGTGTTAGTCGGGTAGATGGGCCGTTAGCTCAGCCGGTAGAGCAGCTGACTCTTAATCAGCGGGTCGCGAGTTCGACTCTCGCACGGCCCTCCAAAAACTCACAAAATGAAACACCGTTTCTGGGGCTAACGCGGACATCGCGGCGCCAACTGGCCGCGACTGCCCGCCTTGTGCCCGCATTCGTCAAGAGCCGTCGTCGCTTCGGGCCGGGTCGTTGACGCCTTCTGCTCCCCCAAGCGAGGAGAGTCGTCTGATCCGTAGATGCGGTTGACCGGATCGCACCGATCTCCGAAAATCCCACAGAGCGTCTGGTAGACGCCTTGGATTCGATGGCTGAAACGCATAGTTCTTCCCGCCCGAGCGTCCGGTCGGATCAAATCCTCGGTCCACATCCGTCAACGCCCCATGCATTTGCTGAGATCCTATGCGCGACCGACTTACAAACTGTGACTCAGGTGCCGCACCGCGCGCTGTCTGAAAGACAGAACAACCGGGATCGTGTGGTAGCTCAATTCCGGGAGATGCTGGTTCGGTATCACGCGAGCGAGGAGCAACTCAGAAGGAGCCGACGTCGTCGCCAGGCGATGATACGGTTAGGCTTCGGCGCTGAGCAGGCTCGCCTAGGGCGGTTCCCGGTTCTCGAAGACACCCGAAAAGGGAACCTCGCGGAAATCGTTCTGGCCGAATATCTCGGCGCGGCAACAAGCGCGACCGTGCCCATCTACCGGCTGCGCTACAATCCAAATGTCGACCAGTCAATGAAGGGTGACGACGTTCTCGCATTTGATCTTGATGCGGACCCCGTCCGGATTATCGTGGGCGAGTCGAAGTTCAGACAAACAGCGTCTGTGGCTGCCGTGAAAGAGATCGTCTCTGATCTTGCGCGCTCGCACCGTGCCGGCATTCCGGTGTCACTACAGTTCGTTGCGGACCACCTGTTCGACGGGGGTCGGACCGATGAGGGCATACGCATCGAACGCTGCGCCGAGTTGTTCGCCTCAGGAAAGCTCCGACTTGATTACGTGGGACTCTTGCTGAGCGATACACATGCCAGGGATCGGGTTCAGCGCGGAACACCCGGTCAATTGGTGCGGCTTGCGATGATCTCGCTGGGCGTCGCTGATCCAGATTCACTGGTAAGAGATTGCTACCAAGGGCTTGATTGACCGATGGCGATCCCCGAAGAAACCGCGCGGCAGATACTGTTGAGATTTGACGCGCCACAGATGAGGAACCTCTTCGCGCAGGCTCAGGCGAGGCACGTCCTGTTCGAGGTGCGAGAGGACACTGCGAACTTTCCGGCCTTCGACCCGGCCCTTGATGACAAGGTTTCCGTCGCCGCTCACTCGGTTTTGGCAGCGGCGGCAAGTCTCATCGAAACCGCCCGCGCTTCTTCTCTTAACGATCCCGAGAGAATGGCCGTAGGCATCAATGGCTTAGAACGTGCCGCTTCTCTTCTTCATTACGTTCACGGGCCGTCGGCTCCATCCTCCAGAGAGAGCGGTTTCCACGAGCTCGTAGCCGCGATGGCATTCTATGCAGCCGGGCATTATTCTCGCGCTTTCGTCACCATGCGGAATGTCAGAGAGCAGACAGACGCCGCAAGGGCCATTGCTGCTTTTCTTCGGAAGGACATTCCAGGTCTTGTTCACGCGATAAATTCGACAACGCTGCTGGATCACGCAGACTTCAGCGAGCAAGGCGAACTCGACGAATGGGCGATCACGGTTACAGTGGCGCGAGCCGTAGCGCTCGCTCTCGAATTCATTTGCGTCGGCGATTTCGAACTGCTCCGGCAAGCGCTGGCGGAACTTGAAGACGCGACCGTGATCGTCACAGAGGGAGGACACCCGGGGTGGTGGTCTGTTGTCCGTCTTTTGCGACTGATGCTCGGCGACCTAGGCGATGCTTCACCGTGGCGGGTTCTGCCACCGTATTTCCCGCCAGGCAACCAAAACGAGTTGCGCCGCTATATTCAGCTTCTAGCTTTCGCTCGTTATCCGATCACGGAATTCTGGACGTCACAGCGGCAAGCTCTCCCGTTGGCACTTGATCAAAACAATAGGGGCGCGGTGATTAACCTGCGCACCAGCGCCGGAAAAACGCGAGTCGCTGAACTCGCGATCTTGCAGACCTTGCTTTCGGACAACGATGCTCGCGTTTTCTACCTGGCTCCGTTTCGGTCACTTGCGCTGGAAATAGAGCGGTCGCTTAACGACACTTTTAATTGGCTGGGCTACGGGGTGTCCCACCTGTACGGAGGATCACGTGTCAGCAGCGTCGATACGGAGCTCGCGGCTGAGGCCGCGATTACGATAGTCACACCAGAGAAAGCGCGAGCGCTTCTGAGAGCGGCACCTGACCTCCTAGCGAAAATTAAGCTGTTTATCATTGACGAGGGCCATCTTTTGGGGCCGTCCGAACGCTACGTCAGAAACGAAATTTTCGTTGATCACCTCCGTAGTGCGGCGCGAACGACAGGTGCTAGAATCCTACTCCTGTCTGCGGTCCTGCCGAACGCACAAGACCTTGCAGAGTGGATAGCTGCTGACTCGCAAGCGGTTGCCATTTCGCCTTGGAAACCTTCTGCCGAGCGTTTTGGCATTCTGCGCTGGAACGGGTCGCGTGTGCGTGTGGATTGGCTGGGAGAGGTACCGTCCTTCAATCCCTCTTTCATCGTTGCGCGGCCGCTCGGCTTCGGCAGACGGAGAAAGTATTTCCCCTGCGACAAAAACGAGGCCGTCGCCGCCGCGGCAGTGCGTCTGTCCGAGATCGGACCGGTGATGATATTCTCGGGAAAAGCAACCTCCATACCGTCACTTGCGAAAGCTGTTTTGCTAGCGCTCGGCGAGGAGTCACCCGATTATTCTTGGCCTGGGCGTGAGTGGAAGATTTTTGTCGCCGTCTGTTCAGAAGAGCTCGACGATAGCGCGATCGAGGTTCGGGCGGCGCGGGCCGGGGTTCTGTGTCACAGCAACCGCCTTACACCGCAGGTGCGCCTCGCGATGGAGCACCTGATGCGCGCAGGGCCACCAAAAATCGTGATCGCAACCACCACTCTCGCGCAGGGAGTAAATGTCGGGATATCGAGTGTGATCATAGCGTCGCCATATACGGGACAATACCCAATCGACAAGCGCGACTTTTGGAATATAGCTGGGAGAGCTGGTCGAGCTTTCGTCGACGGCGAAGGGAAGATTCTGTATGCAATCGACCAGAGCCAGACAGATTATCAAGTGCGAAATCAGGAAGCCCTGGCACGACAGTACTTTGAGAGTTCAACAGCCGATCGAGTTGAAAGCGGTCTGCTCTACTTGCTCAAACGACTGCGCCAGATCGCGACGAGGGCGGGAGTAGCGTTCGAAGTGTTGTTGGAACTCGCAGCGAACAATGACTTCTCAAGGCTAGGACATCGAGCTGGAGCCTGTGAAGATCTTTGCGATTTGCTCGATGATGAGCTACTCGCACTCCAACTTGACGATCTTGTCAATCCTAGCGGTGGCGAGCCGGAATCATGGATCGATGATGTCTTCCGACAATCGCTTGCAGCGATCCAGGCTCGCGCCAGCGGGAGCGAAGTCGATGCACGAGATGTCGTGCAGTTCCTGAGAGCCCGAGCAAAGTCAGCGCTCGTGCGTCTACCGGATGTGGCTGGCCGAAGGGCCGTAATGTCATCTGGCCTCCCCCTGCGAGTCGGCATTGAAGCGCAAGCCGCGCTCGGAGTCTTTTCCCGTGTGGCTGATTCCATCGCGGCGAATCCCGAGAGGCTCTCGGTGCTGACGTCCGCCGTACGGGAAATCGAGGATTGGGCGAGGCAGCACGCAGCGCCAATAGTAGGTAATCCACCGGAAGCATCGCGTCTGGAGGCGCTGAGAGAAGGATGGTTAAGCGGGCAGAGCTTACGGGGGTTGTGCGATGTCGACAAGGAGGCAGCGAGCATCTGCAAAGACTTCTGGGGCTATCAGCTCACCTGGATCATTCATGCGGCGGCTCAGCAGGTTCGTGTGGCTGCGGACGAAGACCGTGCTAAACCCCTGGCACGGTTGGCGCTCCTCTTGGAATTAGGAGTGCCTAATGAGTTGGCCGCGCGAATTTTTCTGGCCGGCATTAGATCTCGTGTGGCGTCCACGGAACTGGCCTCACTATCGATTGCGTCACCCGACGCAAGCGTGTTCGAAATCGCCCGAGTTCTGCGTGACCCCGGCTTTTTGGACGAGAGACGGCCATATGTCTCTCCGACTACGGTCGACTGGTTGGAGCTAATTGTCAGCGACTTCCGAGAATACCGGCGTCCAAAAGCACCGGACTTCGAACCGTTTTCTCTTCCTAATGCCGATGGGCTTGGTGTGGTCCACCTTCGCCAGTTGGAAGACGGCGGGCTCCGACTTTGTTCGGTGGATGGGCGAGTGCGGCTTCCGGTCGAGTCTACTGACCGCCAGCCTTTTCGACTGGTAGCGAACGACCCGCGTTTTGCATTCGCTCGCTCAGGCCCGGATTGGCAGCTAGTGATCCGGGACCCGCGTCTTGCCAGGGCTTAGACAATAACGTCGATTCTTCGTTACTGCTTTGAGCGCCGAATCATGCCGCTTCGTGGCGCGGAGGACGGCCTGCGGGTGCCAGTCGAAGCTGGACGCGGATGCCGGCGCGGGTCAGCATGTCGACGAGAGTCTCGATGCTGAACAGGTCGATTTTCCCGCGGACAAGGTCGCTGACCCGAGGCTGGGTTACTCCGAAGAGCTTGGCCGCGGAGCTCTGCGTCAGCTTGCGCGCCTGGATGAGCCGTTTGAGTTCCGCCATCAACTGGGCGCGCAAGCGCAGGCCCTCGGCCTCTTTTGGTCCGAAGCCGAGGTCTCGAAACACGTTCCCGGATGACCGCTCGATATTCATCACCTGCTCCTAAATTCCCGTGGCCGCGCGCCGCCTCAGTAACTCCCGCAGTCGGGATCGGGCCAAATCCAAGTCGGCCTTCGGCGTCTTTCGAGCTTTCTTCTCGAACGCATGAAGCGCATAAACCGCTTCCTCGAACTACGCGACCTAAAAGACGCCAGGCTCCCTCCCGGTGCGCACCCCGATCTCTTGTACGCCGGCGCCCACGGATGGCATAGGCTTCCCATCGGAGGGTTCGAGCCCCGATTGCACGAGATACAACTGGTAACCGGCGCGCCGTCTGGCGTCGGCCGGAAAGTTCCTGATCTCGCTCCGCGACGAGCCGAGCCGGAAGAGCGTCTTCACCATTCGCCCACGCATTATACAAGGGTTTGTATGAGGCGTCGAGCACGGTTGCCGGCGTG
>JAJYTL010000107.1 GCA_021793055.1 Pseudomonadota bacterium | reverse complement strand
TCGCGCCGCGCCGCTTGCCCTCGATCAGCGCGTGTCCGACCATGCGCGCGCCGCTCATGCCATAGGGGTGGCCGATCGAGATGGCGCCGCCGTTGACATTGAGCTTCTCCATCGGGATGCCGAGCCGGTCGCGGCAATAGAGCACCTGGACCGCGAAGGCCTCGTTCAGCTCCCAGAGGTCGATATCGTCCATCTTGAGCCCATGGCGCTCCAGGAGCCGCGGCACGGCAAAGACCGGGCCGATGCCCATCTCGTCCGGCTCGCAACCGGCGACCGCGAGGCCGCGATAGATGCCGAGCGGCTTCAGGCCGCGCTGCTCGGCGAGCTTTGCGTTCATCACCACCGCGGCCGAGGCGCCGTCCGAGAGCTGGCTCGCGTTGCCGGCGGTGATGCAGAAGCCTTCGCCGCGAACCGGCTTCAGGTTGGCGAGGCCTTCCGGCGTCGTGTCGGGGCGGTTGCCCTCGTCCTTGGCCAGCGTCACTTCTTCCTCGAGGACCTTGCCGGTCTCCTTGTTGGCGATCAGCTTGACCGTGGTCATCGGCACGATCTCGTCGTCGAACTTGCCGGCGGCCTGGGCGGCGGCGGTGCGCTGCTGGCTGCTCAGGCCATAGGCGTCCTGCGCCTCGCGGCTGATGTTGTAGCGCTTCGCCACGGTCTCGGCGGTGTCGATCATCGGCATGTAGATGGCCGGCTTGTTTTGGTCGATCCAGGCGTTGTGGAGGCGATGGCCGTTCTGGTGCTCGTTCTGCACCAGGCTGATGACCTCCAGGCCACCCGCGACCATGGCGGGAACGCCATCGACGATGACGCGCTGCGCCGCCATGCTGATCGCCTGCATGCCGGACGAGCAGAAGCGGTTGATGGTGACCCCCGAGGTGGTCACCGGGAGGCCAGCGCGGATCGCGATCTGGCGCGCGATATTGGAACCCGTCGCGCCTTCCGGAGTGCCGCAACCCATGATCACGTCTTCGATTTCCGCCGGGTCGAGCCCGCTCCGCGCGACCGCCGCGCGCACCGCATGGCCGCCGAGATCGGCACCGTGGGTATTGTTGAAGGCGCCGCGATAGGCCTTGCCGATGGGGGTGCGGGCCGTGGATACGATAACAGCGTCGACCATTTTTTCTCTCCTTCGATCACGAACCGGGGTAATCTAGCCTTTCGTCGGCAGCGACAAAAGACATCTTCCGCCAAAGCCCGACTGGGGCCGGCGCCGGGACGCGCCGGGGCCAGTCGGCGATGTGAAGTTTCGCCATGGATCAAAGAGAATACACCCTCGCCCGGGGGTCTTTCCCCGATCGCCCCGCGACCCTCCGGCCCTTGACCGTGCGCCGCTTCGGCGCCGTCAACTGGGTCGGGCTCGGCACCCTCTATGTCAAGGAGGTGCAGCGCTTCGCCAAGCTCTGGGGCCAGACGGTGCTGGCACCGGTGATCACGACGTTGCTGTACCTCGCCGTCTTCACCTTGGCGCTCGGGGGCGCCGGCCGCCATGTCGGCGCGGTGCCCTATCTCGAATTTCTCGGCCCTGGCCTGGTGATGATGGCCGTGGTGCAGAACGCCTTCTCCAACACCGCCTCCTCGATCCTGATTTCCAAGGTCCAGGGCAATATCGTCGACGTGCTGATGCCGCCCCTGACCGCCGGCGAGTTCACCTTCGGCTACGCCATGAGCGGCGCGACGCGGGGTATTTTCGTCAGCATCGTGGTTGCGCTTTCGATGCTGCCCTTCGTGTCGCTGCCTTTCGCGCATGTCTGGGCGATCGTGATCTTCGGCGTCCTCACCTCGCTGCTGTTCTCGCTGTTCGGCCTTCTCGCCGGTCTCTGGGCCGAGAAATTCGATCACATGGCGGCGATCGCGAATTTCGTCATTACGCCCTTGGCCTTCCTCTCCGGCACCTTCTATTCGGTCGACCAATTGCCGCCGGTTTGGCGCGCGATCAGCCGGGCGGACCCGCTTTTCCTCGCCATCGATGGCTTCCGTTACGGCTTCATCGGCCAGGCCGAGGCGCCGGTCCTCACCGGCGCCCTGGTGCTGGCGGCGCTGACCGCGGCGCTTTGGACCCTCTGCCTCTCTCTCGTCCACCGCGGCTACAAGCTCAAGGCCTGAGCGCCTCGGCCGCGCGGCCCGACCCGGCCGACGGGTTGCGCCTGGCCGTTTTTCGGCCGCAATTTGGCGGCACGGCAGGCTTGCCGGCCCGATTCGCCAGTTGACATCGGCGGGGCGGGTGTTGCTACCTTCTCCCTTTTTCCGCAGCGACTTGATAACGGCGAGAGCAACGCGCGGGTCATCGCTGAACAGCCCGCGAGGAGACGACCATGATTCCACCCGTTCTACCGACCTATGCCCGGACCGACGTGGCGTTCGAGCGGGGCGAAGGCGCCTATCTCTATACGGCGGAGGGCCGCCGATATCTCGATTTCTGCGCCGGCGTCGCGGTGGTTTCTCTCGGCCATGCCCACCCCCATCTGGTCGAGGCGCTGACCGAGCAGGCGAAGAAGCTCTGGCATACCTCGAACCTCTATCGCATCGCGGGGCAGGAGCGGCTTGCCCGTCGCCTGGTCGAGAACAGCTTCGCGGACACGGTCTTTTTCTGCAATTCCGGCGCCGAGGCGATGGAATGCGCGATCAAGATGGCGCGCAAGTATCACGCCGCGAGCGGGCATTCCGAGCGCTATCGCATCATCACTTTCGAGGGCTCGTTCCACGGCCGCACGCTGGCGACGCTGGCCGCCGCCGGCAATCGCAAATATCTCGATGGTTTCGGGCCCGAGGCACCCGGCTTCGACCATCTGCCGTTCGCGACGCATGACGGGGTCGAGGCGGCGATCACGCCGGAAACCGCGGCGATCCTGATCGAGCCGGTGATGGGCGAGGGCGGCGTGCAGGTGGTGCCGCCGGCCTGCCTCAAGGGCCTGCGTGAGATCTGCGACAAGCACGGCCTGCTGCTGGTGTTGGACGAGGTGCAGACCGGCATGGGCCGCACCGGCCGGCTGTTCGGTCACGAATGGGCCGGCATCGCGCCCGATATCATGGCCCTCGCCAAGGGCATCGCCGGCGGATTCCCGATGGGCGCCTGCCTCGCCACCGAGCGGGCGGCGGTCGGCATGACCGCCGGCAGCCACGGCTCGACCTTCGGCGGCAATCCCCTGGCCGCCGCGGCCGGCAACGCGGTCCTCGATGTCATGCTGGCCGATGGTTTCTTCGACAACGTGCGGCGGACGGCGGGCTATCTCAGCCAGCGCGTCGCCGCGGTCACCGACAAATACGACAAGGTCTTCACCGGCGTCCGCGGCGAGGGCTTGCTGATCGGGCTCAAGTGCAAGGTGCCGAACACCGACATCGTTGCGGCGCTGTTCCGCCGCGGTCTGCTGACCGCGCCGGCGGGCGACAACGTGGTTCGCTTCATACCGCCCCTGATCATCGGCACCGCCGAGGTCGACGAGGCGGTCGGCCTGCTCGAAGCAGCGTCCGAGGAGCTTTCGGGATGAGCGCGCAGCCGCGTCATTTCCTCGATCTCGATCGCCTCGACAAGCGATCGCTCCGCGCCATCCTCGACCACGCGCTCGCCATGAAGCGCGCCCGCCGCGCCGTCGGCCGGGTGGCACCGGACGAGGCCCGGCTTCTCGCCGGCCGGCTTCTGGTGATGATCTTCAACCGGCCCTCGACCCGCACCCGCGTGTCGTTCGAGGTGGCGATGCGCCAGCTCGGCGGCGAAAGCATGGTGCTGAACGCCGGCGACCTGCAGATCGGCCGCGGCGAGACCATCGCCGACACGGCACGCGTGCTGTCGCGCTACGCCGACGCGATCATGCTGCGGACCGGCAAGGCGGAGGGCCTACGCGAGCTCGCGGACGCGGCCACCATCCCGGTGATCAACGGCCTCACCGCCGATAGCCATCCCTGCCAGATCATGGCCGACGTGATGACCTTCGAGGAGCATCGCGGTCCGATCAAGGGCCGCGTCGTCGCCTGGTCGGGCGATGGCAACAACGTGGCCGCGTCCTGGATCCATGCCGCCGTGGGCTTCGAGTTCACCCTTCGTCTCGCCTGTCCGGCGTCGCTCCGGCCGCCGGCCCGGTTGATCGAGTGGGCGCGCGCCCAAGGCGGCGACGTCGGCGTCACCGAGAACGCGGCGGAAGCCGCCGCCGGCGCCGATTGCCTGGTCACCGACGCCTGGGTGTCGATGGGCCAGGACGAGGGCGAGCGGCCGGCGTTGCTCAAGCCCTATCAGGTCAACCGCGCGCTGATGGAGAAAGCCAAGCCGGACGCGCTGTTCCTGCATTGCCTGCCGGCCCACCGCGGCGAGGAGGTGACCGCCGAGGTCATCGACGGGCCGCAGTCGGTGGTCTTCGACGAGGCCGAGAACCGGGTCCACGCGCAGAAGGCGATTCTGGCCTGGTGCCTCGCGGAATGAACGATCTCAGCGGCTACGAGAATGTCGAGGCGGACGATCTGATCCTGCCTTTCCGTCTCGGCGGCGGCGCGCTGCGCGGCCGCGCGGTGCGGCTCGGCCCGGCGGTCGACGCGATCGTTCTCCGCCACGGCTATCCCGAACCGGTCGCGGTGCTTCTCGCCGAGGCGCTGGCGCTGGCGGCGGGCCTGGCGGCGCTGCTCAAGTTCGAAGGCATCTTCACCCTGCAGGCCAAGGGCGAGGGGCCGGTGCGGACCCTGGTCGCCGATTACCGCAAGCCCGGCCACCTGCGCGGCTATGTCGGGTTCGATCGCGACGGCATCGCCGAGTTGCAGAAGGCGATCTGGGTCAAGCCGCCGCTTCGTCGGCTCATGGGGCCGGGCTATCTCGCCTTCACCGTCGATCAGGGCGATCAGGGCGAGAGCTATCAAGGCCTGGTCAAGCTCGAAGGCGAAAGTCTCGCCGAATGCGCGGAAGCCTATTTCCGCCAATCGGAGCAGATCCCGACCAAGGTCCGCCTGGAGGCGGGCCGCGTCGCGGCCAGCGCCGAGGGCGCGGGGACATGGCGTGCCGGCTGCCTGATCCTGCAGCGCGTTCCGGGCGAAGGCGGCGCCGTCGAGGACGATGCGGAAGACCTTTGGCCGACCGCGCTCGGCTGGCTCGACCGCTTGCAGCCCGGCGATCTGATCGATCCGGCGCGCTCCGCGCCGCTCGTCCTTAGCCGCGCCTTTCGCGAGGGCGTGCACATCCATCCGCCGACGCCGCTGATTGCGCGCTGCCGCTGCAGCCGCGAGCGCGCCGAGGTGATTCTGCGGAGCTTCTCGGCCGAGGAGATCGCCGGCATGACGGTCGAGGGCAAGATCACCGTCACCTGCGAGTTCTGCAGCACAACCTATGGGTTCCTGCCGGCCGCTTTCGCGTTCGTCACGGGAAGCGGCTCGGCATAGGGCGGCGAGGGCCTTGCCAAGACGGCAAGGCGCGGTCTCTAATCGCGCTCGCGAAACGACCGACCGCCTGCGCGGCGGATTCTGTTCAGTGCGAAGAAATGACACGGAGATGACGATGGTGGCGAAGCGCTTGCCGATCTTCCTCGTGATGCTCGCGGCCATGGTGGGGCTCGCAGCCTGTGAATCCGCGCCGCGCGCGGTGCCGCATTTCGCGCCGCTGAATTTCACCGGCGAGCCGCCGATCAATCTCGACGTGCCCTCGATCCAGGTGATCGACCGCGCCAGCGCCGCGCCGGTTCCGGGCGACGTGCGGCAATTCTTCCCGATCAGCCTGACCGAGGCGGTGCGCACCTGGGCGCGCCAGCGCCTGCATGCGGTCGGCAGCCAGAACATCGCCCGCGTGATCATCGAAAGCGCCGCGGCTACCGGGAAGCGGATCGAGAACGCGCAGGGCATGCGCGGCTTCTTCGGCAGCGGGCCGGCGGAACAGTACCAGGCCGAGCTTCGCGTTCGTCTCGAGATCCGGAACGATCGCGGCTTCCAGGCCGCGGCGGCGTCGGCGATGGCGGTGCGCACCACGACCGCCCAGGCCAACGTCACGCCGGCCGACCAGAAAGAAATTTTCTACAAGATGACCAAGGAGATGATCGGCGACATCGACGGCGAGATGGTGAAGAACATCCACACCTTCATGCCGCGCTACTTGCGCTGAGTCATCGGAACCGCGCGCGGCGGCCGGCTTTCGGTGCCGGCCGGTCAGTCGCCGAATGACGGCTGCTTGCCGATCATCGCGAGAAGCTCCTGGCGCGTCAGCGCGTTGTCGCGGAAGACGCCGAGCATGTGGCTGGTGAGCATGGCGACGCCCGGCTTGTGAACGCCGCGCGTGGTCATGCATTCGTGCGCCGCCTCGATCACCACCGCGACGCCGCGGGGCTGCAGCACGCTATGGATCGTATGGGCGATCTGGACCGTCATCTTCTCCTGGATCTGCAACCGCTTGGCGTAGACCTCGACGATTCGCGCCAGCTTCGAGATGCCGACCACGCGGCGGTCGGGCAGATAGGCGATATGGACCTTGCCGACGATCGGGGCAAGGTGATGTTCGCAATGACTCTCGACCCGGATGTCGCGCAGCAGCACCATTTCGTCGTAGCCGTCGATCTCCTCGAAGGTGCGCTGAAGAATCTCCTCCGGATTTTCGTCGTAGCCCGAGAAATATTCCTCATAGGCGCGGACCACCCGCTCGGGCGTGCCGCGCAGGCCTTCGCGCGCCGGATCGTCGCCGGCCCAGCGGATCAGCGTGCGAACGGCCTCCTCCGCCTCGGCGCGGCTCGGCCGGCCGGTGGCGGTGCCCGCCTTCTGCGTTCCTTGGCGGTGCAGGGGATCGATGCTTGCCATGCTCTATCCTTATCTTTCGGGCCTTATCTTTCGGGCCTTATCTTTCGGGCCTTATCTTTCGGGCCTTATCTCCGGCTTCGGGTGAAGGCAAGGCCACGGCCGGCAGGGTCGCCGGCCCGAATTTCCGCGCGACGTTCGGATCAGCCGGCGGGTCAGTTCACGCGGCCCGCCTCGTGCGGGCTGTCCAGCGAGAACGCCGGGATGTCGACGACAAAACTCTCGCCAGCCATGGTTTCCATGCGGTAGGTGCCGACCATGATGCCGGAAGGGGTGTTGAGCGGCGTGCCGCTGGTATATTCGAAAGCCCGGCCCGGCTTCAGCAGCGGCTGTTCGCCGACCACGCCCGGCCCGCGCACTTCTTGCACCCGGCCGTTGGCGTCGGTGATCTGCCAATAGCGCGAGCGGAGCCGCACCGTTTCCTGGCCGCAATTCTCGATCCGCACTTGATAGGCCCAGACGAAATGACCGTCCTCGGGCGAAGATTGGTCGGCGAGATAGTGCGGGCGGACCGTCACCATGATCGAGCGGGTCTCTTTCTGATACATGGCGCCTGCCTCCGCCGCCGCGCGCCGCGCGCCGCGTCACAATCAATGACAGGCGCACTATCCCCCGCACGCCGCGATTTGTCCAGCCGGGCCGCCCGGGCGGCCCGGCGAGTCGCCGCACCGGGCACTAAGGAATTGCGGCGCTATGGGCGTTTCGCCCGCGGCGGGGGGCGAACGCTGGCCTCAGGCGACCGGCCAGCGCTCCGCCTGCCAGCGCATCATGCCGCCGGTCATGTTCGCCACGTCGCGAAAACCGGCCTGGCGCAAAATCATCGTCGCCTGGGCCGAGCGGGTGCCGGAGCGGCAGACCGCGACGATCGGCCGCTGCTGCGACAGCTCGCCGGTGCGCCGCGAAAGCTCGCCTAAGGGGATCAGGACGGCGCCCTGGATATGGCCAAGCGGACCGGTGAACTCCGCCGGTTCGCGGACATCGACGATCTGGACGGCCGCGGCGCGCGGCGCGACGTCGCCGGGCGCGATCTCGCAGATGCCGGCGGAGTTATAGGTCAGCGGTGCCCAGGGCGCTTCTGTCTTGCGCTCGGTTTCGCCGCTGCTCTCGGCGCCGGGCCGGCCGCATTCGAGATTGGCCGGCACGGCGATATCGATCTGTTTCGGATGGGGCAAGCTCAGGTTCTCCATATAACCGACGAAATCGCCTTCGCTGACGGCATCGGCGAGACGGGGGTTGAAACGACGTTCCTCGCCGACGCTGCTCGCCGTGAGGCCGCGGTAATCATGTGCGGGATAAAGTAGGCAGGTTTCGGGCAAGGTAAAGATCTGCTCGCGCGCGGAGGCGAACATGCGGTGGGCGTCGCCCTGTTGGAAGTCGGTGCGGCCGCTGCCGCGGATCAACAAGCAATCGCCAGTAAAGGCCATGCTGTGATCGTCGAGGACGTAGCTCAGGCAGCCGGCGGTGTGGCCGGGCGTCGCGCGGACTTGGAGATGGCGGCGGCCGAATGCGACATGATCGCCGTGGCGGAGGTAGAGATCGGCTCCGACGGCGCAGCTCGACGCCGCGATCGCGATGCGGCAGCCGGTTTTCTCCCGCAAGACCCAAGCGCCGGTGACGTGATCGGCATGGACATGGGTCTCCAGAGCGCAAACCAGTTCGAGCCCAAGCTCGGCCAGGAGTGCGGCATCGCGGCGCGTCTGTTCCCGCACGGCGTCGATGATTACCGCTTCCCGGCTCGCCTCGTCGCCGAGGATGTAGCTGTAGGTCGAGGATTGCGGATCGAAAAGCTGGCGGAAGATCATGCGGGTCCCGGCGTTGCTGCACCCCTATTCTCCATAAATTAACTGTGCAGTCAGGCGAAAAGAAGGCCGGGCGGCGCTCCGCGGCGGCCCGGCCTTGACCTTTGTCGACGTCTGCCGACGGCCCGATCAGCCGTCGAGCGCCTGCCCAAGGTCCTCGATGATATCGGCGACATCCTCGAGCCCGACCGAGAGCCGGACCAAGCCGTCGCCGATGCCGAGCTTCGCCCGTTCGGGCGGCGAAAGCCGCTGGTGGGTGGTGGTCGCCGGATGGGTGATCAGGCTCTTGGAATCGCCGAGGTTGTTCGAGATGTCGATCAGGCCGAGGCGATCAAGCGCGCGGAAGGCGCCGGCCTGTCCGCCTGCGATCTCGAAGGCGACGACCGAGCCGCCGCCCGACATCTGCCGCTTGGCGAGTTCGTGCTGCGGATGATCGGCGCGGGTCGGATAGAGCACCCGCGTGACGTTGCCGTGGGCGGCCAGGAAATCGGCGACCCGGCCGGCGTTCTCGACCATGCGCGAGACGCGCAGCTCCAGCGTTTCCAGGCCCTTCAGGAGCAGCCAGGCGTTGAAGGGGCTCAAGGCGGGGCCGGTGTGGCGCAGGAACGGCGTCGCGATGTCGGCGACGAAGGCCTCGTC
>JAJYTL010000001.1 GCA_021793055.1 Pseudomonadota bacterium | reverse complement strand
TTGTTTCGCCGCCTCAGAGAGCCGCCGCGCCGCCTTGCCGGTCGGTGCCGCCAAGAGAATTGGCTTTCCTTGAGAAAGCCTGGCCAAGGCGTCCACGGCCGCCCAGATGACAGTGGTCTTGCCGACGCCGGGGGCGCCGGTCACGATCGAGACCGGATGCCGGAGAATGGTGGCGATGGCCTCGGCCTGATCGGCATTGAGCACAAGGTGAGAGCGTTTCTCCGCTCTCGCGATTGTCTTTCGGATCCGCCGTGGTCGCGGGATCTTCATGGCGGGCGTTGTGGTGAGCTGCATCAGATTCTTCACCATCGCCACCTCGGCGCTGTGGGCGGCGGCGGTGAAGACGAGGAAGTCGCCGTCGATCCGCTCCACGACGAGCACGCACTTTCCGATCAGCGTGTCGATACCCTCCAGCACCGTTTGTTCACTGCAGAGAAGGAGCTTTTCCGCAGCGGCGGTAAGCTCCGACCTTGGCAGGGCGGCGTGGGCGTTCCGCTGGGATCCGAGGATCACGTGAAGGATCCCGCGGACCGTCCGTTCCGATGATGACAGGTCACGATGAAGGACCGGGCCGCGACGGGTTGACGAGCGGCCGACCTGGCCGGTGTCGCCGAGCCGAGTGGCTACGGTCTCCATGAGGTTTAAAGCGATGCCGAATTCTTTGCCGACCTGCGGCAGAAGCTCGGCTTCCGGGACGGTAAACCGGCCGCGGCGCTCGGCCTTCTCGAGGAGGTCGGTGAGCCGTTCCGCCACGGCGGCATCGATCGCCGCTTGTTCGGCGGCATCGGGCATCGGGCCTCGTGGCACGGCGGCGTGCGTGCCGTTTGGAGAGCCGACCTTGTCCGGCAGGGCCGGAAGGCCAGCGTCAGGGCCTGAGGATCGTTGATGTGACTGGTTTTGAGCCGTGTCGGGGGCGGTAGTTTGAGAGTGGGACAGGGGATGCATGGAAATGACCTTTCGGAAATAAGTGCTGAGCGGATGCCTGAAGCGCCAGACCGCATGTCGCGGACTGGCGCTTCCGAGGTTCAAAGGGATGAAAGTGAAGAGGGCAGCCTCACCGCTGCCGACGGGCTCGCCAGCGGCGGATATTCCAGGGACGGCGGATGTGATTAGGAAGGAAGTGACGCCGTGCTTCCTCGGTTGAGGCCGGGCAACCCCGCGCGAGGGGGAAATCGGAGGCCGCTGCGGCGGCATCGCAAACTGCGTCACCGCCAAAGAGGTGAAAATCCTCGATGTAGGACCGAAGAATGTGGGCCGCGCTCGCGCAAATCCGAAAAGTATGAAGTTTCAAAAGCACGTTTGAGGAAGAGGACTTCATGGGGATTCTCCTTTTGCTGAAAGTACGCAAAAAGAGAGAAAGGAGATGGCGTGTCGGCCGTTTCGGCCGAACGACGAGATGGGCAGGAAAGGGAACCTGGCTCGGCATTACGATAGCCAGACGGTGAGGGGACAGCTGTTCGGCCCTAGGACAAAGCTTTTGCGTCACCCGATCGATGGTCTTGACTGACCAAGCAGATGCCCTCGAAGACCAGCGCCCTGGTCCAGCGTTGGGGGCAGGCTCATTTCCAACTAGAGCATTTTCGGGTTGGGTGGAATCGGAGAGGGATTCACGGCCGGGTTAAATTGTGATTCGCTGGTCCGGGTTGGACGATTCGGTGGCAGCGATGGTGTGGCGCCAGGGACAGGCTTACTCGGAAGATCTTCGGGCGCGGGTATTGGCTGCTGTTGATGGCGGCATGGCGGTGCGCAGGGCCGCGAAGCTCTTTCAGGTCAGCATTTCGTATATCTACAAGGCCATGATCCGGCGGCGACGCACCGGGCAGACCAACGCCAGTCCGGTGCGTGGCCATCGCCCGCGCAAGCTGACCGGCGAGCAGGAGGCGGCGCTGGCCATCCATGTGCGCGCCCATTCGGATATGACATTGGCGGCGATGCAGACCTGGCTTGAAGCCGAACAGGGCGTGCGCCTTAGCAGCGGGGCGATGTGGACCGTCATCCACCGGCTCGGTCTGACGCTCAAAAAACGTATGGCCCGCCCCGTTGCAAGTAGGATTTTACGGTGTTCTGAGCAGTCTGCGTCAACGTATACGGTCTCGTGAGCGTGCTCACGGCCAAGATGGACATCCGCGCGTTTGGAGCCACAATAAAGACCTCGGCATCGAGCGCCATTTTTTTGACCGGGCTTTCCAAACGCCGATCGACTGTCAGGCCATCTGTACGATCCTTCCTGCAAACATCGTTGGCCTATGCATACCAGAGCATGTGGCCGGTCTCGTTATGCCGCGACGGAGTAGCCGCGCGCGAAAGTCGCCTCCTTGCGCAGAGCTGCCCAAGCGATCCGCGCCAGCTTGTTGGCCAATGCGACCACCACGGCATTGCGGTGGACGCCGCGCTCGATCATGGCCTTGAGCCAGCGCCCCAGCGGGGTGTCGCTCTGCGACAGCGAAGGCAGCGCCGCTCGGGCCCCGTGGATGAGCAGGGTACGCAAATAGGTGTTACCACGCTTGGAGATGCCCAGCAGCCGGGCTTTGCCGCCGGTGGTATGTTGCCGGGGAACCAGGCCGAGCCAAGCCCCAAGATCCCGGGCTTTGGCGAAGCCGCTTGCATCGCCCACAGCGGCAATCAAGGCGGTTGCGTTCAAAGCCCCGATGCCGGGGATGGAGGTCAGCCTTCGCGCGACGGCATCATGGCGCGCGCGGTCGATGAACTCGCTGTTGAGCGCCTCGATCTTCGTATCGAGGTCCCGCCATTCGGCGCGCAGTTCGCCAACCAGTTGGCGCAGGCGCGGTGACAACATTCCATCCCCCTCGGCAAGCATGGCATCGACGCCCAGTTCCAGCTTGCGCCGCCCGACCGGAAAGATGATCCCACGCTCCAACAAGATCGCCCGTAACTGATTGATCAGATTCGTACGCTCTGCCACGCGGCGCGAACGGACTCGATGAAGGGTCTGAATGTCGAGCTGTTCCTGGCTCTTGAGCGCGACGAACCGCATCGTTGGGCGCGACGCCGCCTCGGCGATCCCCTCGGCATCGCGATCGTCGTTCTTCTGCGCCTTCACATACGGACGCACGTACTCAGGCGACATAAGCCGAATCTCATGTCCGTGTACGGCGAACAGGCGTCCCAAATAATGAGCGCCGCAGCAAGCCTCCATCGCGATGACGCAGGCCGGCAGCTTCGCTACATAATCGATCAGTGTCTGGCGTCGCATCGACCGGCGCACCACCACCCTACCGGACGCGTCAACGCCAACGACGCTGCATGCGTTCTTGCCTAGATCAACTCCAAGGATCACAATCGACATCGGTCCGTTCCTTTCCCGTTTCAAGCACCGGCATCATATCCGATGCCGAGGAAGGGGCGGGCCATCCCATAAAGCACCGGCACATCCGTTTCCGGCAACCCCTCTTGCAACGTCGCGGCGAAATCGCCGTTCAACCGCATGCCGGGAAAGGTCTGCCACGGCAGAAAGGTGACCGCCTTGCCGAGGGCGGAGAGATCGGGAACGCCGACAAAGGTCCATTCGGCGTCGCTCCGGACATCGACCAGAACGGCGCGCGCGTCGCCGGCCAGCCGGGTCCACGCCTCGCGCACGGAAAGATCGCCAGCGTAACCCGCCGGTGCACCAGCGCCTTGCCCCGTCATATTGCCACCGTCACCCCGCGACGCGCGCCGACCAATGACCGCGTCGCCCCCCTTGCGCCGCTCTTGGGCGCCACACCAGCCGTTGCCGCGTCGTGCGTCATCGTATGGATTGCGGAGGGCAGAATTATTTTTTTCCATAAGAACACTCTGTAATCCTGTCCGCGCAATCCTGTCTGCCAAACGCCTGTCTACGAAAGGCGAACGCCTGCCCCCGGTTAAGCGTACTCCCTACGCTCGACTCTGCTGGCGGCAATATCGAAGAGGCAATAACGAGCGGGCGTTTGCGAAATTTGGTCCTGTTCGGACCGGCGATGAAGAAGCCTACCCTCGCGACCGAGGGCATGCAACAGGAAGAATCCGAATCGCGGATCGCTGCCGCACAAGCCAATCGCGGTGAGAAATTATTTACCGCGTCGCGCGCGGCGGCGATGCAAAACGGCCCTCGGCAAGCCGAGGGCACGATCGCGAATTCTAGAAGCGGCGGAGGATCAGGAAGCCGGCGATGCCGAGGCGGACATCGCCTTGACGCGAGCCGAAAGGCGCGACAGCTTGCGCGAGGCCCGGTTCTTCGGCACGACGCCCTTGCTCACCCCGCGATCGATCTCGGGTTGCGCGGCGCGCAAAGCGACGCGGGCCGCGTCGGCGTCTCCGCTGGCGATCGCCAGCTCGACCTTGCGGACGAAGGTGCGGACGCGCGAGACGCGGGCACGATTGACCGCTGTCCGTTTCTTGATCTGGCGCGTGCGCTTCTTGGCTGACTCGTGACGAAGCATGGCTTGCGTGGTTCCAAGGCAAAAAGGGATGCCGGGTTATAGCGGGGGCCGGCCCCCCCGTCAACGGCTTTCCCGGCCGATTTCAGCGGTTCTGGAAGCTCGGCTTGCGCTTGGCTATAAACGCCGCCATACCCTCCTTGCGATCCTCGAGGGCGAAGGTGGAATGGAACAGCCGGCGCTCGAAGCGGACGCCCTCGGCCAGCGTGGTCTCATAGGCGCGATTGACAGATTCCTTCGCCATCATGGCCGCGGGACGCGATTTTGCCGCAATTCCGGCCGCCACCTTCAGCGCCTCGTCCAAGAGCTCCGCCGCCGGCACCACGCGGCTGACGAGGCCGGCGCGCTCCGCCTCCGCGGCGTCCATCATGCGCCCGGTCAGGCACATCTCCATCGCCTTCGACTTGCCGACGAAACGGGTCAGGCGCTGGGTGCCGCCGGCGCCCGGAAAGGTGCCGAGATTGATTTCCGGTTGACCGAACTTCGCGGTATCGGCGGCGAGGATGAAGTCGCACATCATGGCGAGCTCGCAGCCGCCGCCCAAGGCATAGCCCGCGACCGCCGCGATCACCGGCTTGCGGCTCCTTGCCAGCCGTTCCCAATCGGCGGTGATGAAGTCCTCGCCGTAGACATCGACATAGGTCTTCGGCTGCATCTCCTTGATGTCGGCGCCGGCGGCGAAGGCCTTGTCGGAACCGGTGACCACCAGACAACCGATGGCGTCATCGCTCTCGAAACCATCAACAACTTGCGTCAGCTCCTTCATCAGGTCGCTGCAAAGAGCATTCAGCGCCTCCGGCCGGTTGAGCCGGATCAAGCCGACGGCACCCTTCTTCTCGACAATCAGGAAACGATAGCTCTCGGCCATGGCAAGCTCCTCGGACTTTCATCAATTGGGTGATTTACAAGGACGGAACGGAATAGCAAGCGGCCTCTCTGCGCCAGGTTCAGCCGGGCACGAGATCGAAATGGACGCTGGCGCGGCCGCGGCCGCCGCGGATGGTCAATTGCAGCCGCTCGCCGTCGCGCGTGAAGACCAGGGGCCGCACCTCGCGCCAGCCCAGCTCAGGCAGCGTCCGGCGGTAGAAGCGGGCGA
This sequence comes from Pseudomonadota bacterium, assembly GCA_021793055.1. Lineage (GTDB taxonomy): Bacteria > Pseudomonadota > Alphaproteobacteria > Ferrovibrionales > Ferrovibrionaceae > JAJYTL01. The sequence goes on along the minus strand of JAJYTL010000001.1, from coordinate 44,624 downwards.
CCGCCGCCGGAGCCATGCCGCGGCCGATCGCGTCGGCCTCGACCACCAAGCCGCTCGGCTTGTCGAAAACCACGGCGTTTCGCGAAAGCTGGCGCAAACCCGGCATCAACGGCAGATCCGCGGTGCCGTAGACATAGGCCGGCGCGTCGGCCGGCGCCGCTGAGGCGGGCGAAACCAGGGCACAATATCCGGCCACGGCCAGGCAGGCCACGGCCAGCCCGGCCAGGGCGACACGGATCGGGACGGCGATCGCAAATGCGCGCGAATTCATTGCCCGAGCCTAGCGGATCGCCCGCCCTTTGGCGAGAGTGCGAAGGAGATCGGGGCGATGGCCCGAAGCCGGCCCGGCCGATGCCGCCAATACTTGGTCTTGCGGCGACTACAGGCCCAAAAGAATTCGTTGTATCATGGGAGCGGATTTGCGATGATCCGACCGAGAGGCAGGATTGTTCGTAAACGGGGTTAGTCATGTTTGATTTCAGCATCTGGCATCTGCTCATCTTATTGGTGGTGGTGGCGCTCGTTTTCGGCACCGGCAAGCTGCCGAAAGCGGCGGGCGATCTGGCGCAAGGGATCAAGAACTTCAAGCAGGCCATGCGCGAAACGCCCGAAACCGGCGCGACGCAGCAGAGCGCGCCCGCCAATACCCGGGCGCAGGCCGAGCCGCCGGCGATTGCGCCGAAGGCCGAAGAAAACCAAGCCGCCGCCGTCCGCGCCGAAGAAACGGTCAGCCACGGCTGAACGGCGCGGCGTTTCGGCGAGCGCGCCCGCCGGGCCGAACGAGAAGTCTTGATCGGCCAAGGCGGAGCTGAGCCAACCGGAGTTGGGCAGTCCCTTTCTCCCAAGGGCAACCGCTGATAATGTTCCGATAATATTCGGGCTCGCTGCCCGAGCCGGCTTCGATTGGCGTCCGGTTTCGGAACTCCGTTTGTCTTTGCCCGAGTTTTCAGAATCTTGCTCTTCCCATGCCTGATCACGGTTCTACGGCACGTCTTGGCGTCGACATCGGCGGCACCTTTACCGATGTCGCGCTTGAGTCCGGCTCGCGGCGCGTCACCACCAAGGTCCTCACCACGCCGGACGCGCCCGAGGCCGCCGTGCTCGGCGGCATTCGCGCCGTCTTGCAGGAGGCTGGGCTCGGCCCGCGCGACGTCACCCTGATTGTCCACGGCACCACGCTCGCCACCAACGCCCTGATCGAGCGCAAAGGCGCGAAAACCGCGCTGGTCACCACCGAGGGCTTTCGCGACACCATCGAAATCCGCCACGAGAACCGCTTCGAGCAATACGATCTCGCGATCGACCTGCCGCCGCCCCTGGTGCCCCGCCGCCATCGCTATGTGGTTCGCGAGCGGATCGGCGCAGCCGGCCAGATCGTCACGCCCTTGGTCGCGGACGAGGTTCACGAGATTGCGGCGGCGATCGCGCGCGACCGGATCGAGGCTGTCGCCATCGGCTTCCTGCACAGCTACGCCAATCCCGCCCACGAACGGCAGGCGGCCGAGATCCTGAGCCGTCGCCTGCCCGGCCTGCCGATCACGCTCTCCGGCGAGGTCTCGCCGGAAATGCGGGAATACGAGCGCTTCTCCACCGCTTGCGCCAATGCTTATGTGCAGCCGGCGATCGGCCGCTATCTCCGCAACCTCGAACGCGAGCTTGGCGCCGCCGGCTTTGCCTGCCCGCTCTTCCTGATGACCTCGGCCGGCGGCCTGACCACGATTGAGACCGCGATCCGCTTTCCCGTGCGGCTGGTGGAATCGGGTCCGGCGGGCGGGGCGATTTTCGCCAGCCATATCGCGGCGCTCGGCGGCCTCGACAAGGTGCTCTCCTTCGACATGGGCGGCACGACGGCAAAAATCTGCTTGATCGACAAGGGTACGCCGCAGACCAGCCGGGTATTTGAGGTCGCGCGCATCTACCGCTTCAAGAAGGGCAGCGGACTGCCGCTCCGCATCCCGGTGATCGAGATGGTGGAGATCGGCGCCGGCGGCGGCTCGATCGCCGAGGTCGATGCCTTGGGCCGCGTCGCCATCGGGCCCGAGAGCGCCGGCGCCGAGCCGGGGCCGGCCTGCTATGGCCAGGGCGGCACGGCGCCAACCGTGACCGACGCCGACCTCGCGCTCGGGCGCGTCAACCCAGAGACCTTTTCCGGCGGCCGTCTCAAGCTCGATGCCGCGGCCGCCGGCCGGGCCATCGCGCGCGACGTCGGCGGGCCGCTCGGCCTGGAGCCGGCCTTGGCTGCACTTGCCATCAGCGAGATGGTCGACGAAAACATGGCCAACGCCGCCCGCGTCCACGCCATCGAAAGCGGCAAGAACGCGAGCGAGCGGACGCTGATCGCCTTCGGCGGCGCGGCGCCGCTTCATGCCGCCCGGGTCGCGGAAAAGCTCGGCGTTTCCCGTGTGCTGGTGCCGCGCAACGCCGGCGTCGGCTCGGCGGTCGGCTTCCTCCGCGCGCCGATCGCCTATGAGCTTGTGCGCAGCCGCGTACAGCGCCTGGCGCATTTCGAGCCGGAGACCGCCAACCGGCTGTTCGCCGAAATGCGGGCCGAAGCCGAGGCGATCGTCCGCCGCGGCGCCGGCGGCGCCGCGCTGACTGAGGAACGCGCCGCCTTCATGCGCTATCGCGGCCAGGGCCACGAAATCCGCGTCGCGCTTCCCGCGCGCGCTTATGACGACGGTGACGGCAAGATCTTCACCCATGCCTTCGAAGACGCCTATCGCCGGCTCTACAGCCGGGTCGTGCCGGGCGTCGAGCCCGAGGTGGTGAGCTGGGTCCTGGTCTTGGGCGCGCCGGCCGAAGCGCGGCGCGAGGTGGCGGCGCCCGTCCGCGACCACGAACCGGCGCCGCGTGGGCGGAGACCGCTGTTCGATGCCGAGCAGGGACGCTTCGTCGAGGTCGGGCTTTACTGGCGGCCCGATCTCGAACCCGGCGCCCGCATTCCCGGCCCGGCGGTGATCGCCGAGGACGAGACCAACACCGTAATCAGCCCGGCCTTCGATGCGGTGATCGACGGTTTAGGCTATATTGAGATGCGGCGGAAGAAGGATTGAGGCGATGGCAACCGAGGCCGCCTCCGCGCTCGCCCGGATTCAGAACCAGATCATGTGGAGCCGGCTCATCGCCGTGGTCGAGGAGCAGGCGCAGACCCTGATCCGCACCGCCTTCTCCACCTCGGTGCGGGAGGCCGGCGATCTGTCGGCCGGCGTCTTCGACGCCGAAGGCCGGATGCTGGCCCAGGCCGTGACCGGCACGCCCGGCCATGTCAATTCCATGGCCATGGCGGTGCAGAATTTCCTCGCCGTCTATCCGCTTGCCGAGATGAGCGAGGGCGATCACTACATCACCAACGATCCCTGGCTCACTTGCGGCCACCTGCACGATTTCACCGTGGTCAGCCCGACCTTCGTCGCCGGCCGTCCGGTCGGCCTCTTCGCCTCGACCGTGCATGTGGTGGATATCGGCGGCCTCGGCATGGGTCCAGATGGCCGTCAGGTCTTCGAGGAGGGTCTGGCGGTGCCGATCATGCCGCTCGCCCAGCGCGGCAAGATGAACGAGGACCTGCTCCGCATCCTGCGCGCCAACGTGCGCGAGCCCTTGCAGGTCGAAGGCGATATCTACGCCCTCGCCGCCTGCAACGACGAGGGCGGCCGGCGGCTGATCGAGATGATGGCGGAATTCGCCATCGCCGATCTCGCGGCACTCGGCGATTGGATCGTCTCCTCATCGCGCACGGCAACGCTCGCCGCCATCCGCAAGCTACCGAAGGGCACCTATCGCAACCGCCTGACCATGGATGGCTACGACAAGCCGTTGCTGTTGAACGCGGCGCTCACCGTCTCGGATGCCGGTATCCACGTCGATTTCGACGGCACCTCGCCGGCCAGCGCCTACGGCATCAACGTGGTCTACAACTATTGCCTCGCCTATACCGCCTATGGCGTGAAATGCGTGGTGGCGCCGGAGGTGCCGAATAACGCCGGCTCGCTCGCGCCGATCACAGTGAGCGCGCCGAAGGGTTCGGTGCTTAACGTCGAGCGGCCTTGGGCGGTGGCGGCGCGCCACACCGTCGGCCACATGCTGCCGGACGTCGTGCTCGGCTGCCTCGAAGGCGTGATCCCCGGCGGCGTGCCGGCGGAAGGCGCCTCGTCCTTGTGGAACCCGCAGATCTCGGGCGGCGGCGCGCTCGCCGAGGAAGTTGGCGAAGGCACCAATGTCGCGCCGACGCCGCCTTTCTCAACGGTGATCTTCCATTGCGGCGGCACCGGCGCCCGGCCGGGCAAGGACGGGCTCGACGTCACCGCATTCCCAAGCGGCGTCCGCACCATCCCGGTGGAAGTGACCGAGAGCACGGCGCCGGTCTTTTTCCGCCGCCGCGAATTCCGTGAGGATTCCGGCGGCGCCGGCGCGTTTCGCGGCGGCCTCGGCCAGATTATCGAGCTCGGCGGCGCCGACGGCGCCCCGATCAGCCTGCTTTGCAACTTCGAGCGCATCCACAACCCGGCGCGCGGGCGCGACGGCGGCGGCAGCGGCGCGGCCGGGCGGGTCAGCCTGCTTTCCGGCCGCCCGATCCGGCCCAAGGGCCGCCAGACCGTGCCAGGCGGCGATTTCATCCGCCTTGAGCTGCCGGGCGGCGGCGGCCTCGGCGATCCCCGCGCCCGCGACCCCGATCTCGTCGCCGCCAACGTGCGCGACGGGCTGATCTCGGCCGCGGCGGCACGGCGCGATTACGGCGTCGCCGTGAGGCCCGACGGCAGCCTGGACGCGACGAAAACCGCTCGCTTACGCGCGCGCTGAGGCCGCCATTCACTGCCCCGCAGGCGGGCATGTGCCCAAATAACACGCAAATTCCGCCCAAATCCCGACCGCTTCCGCTTCCCGACCGGCGGCGCGGCGGGTCGCGCCGGCCTGGCGACGGTTGGCATAAGCCTTGCGACGCGATCGGGCGGAAACCGAGTTAGGCGAAAGCGGGGCGGTCTCGGCCGAGCCCGCCGCCTCCGACGCGAAAGGACATTCCCAATGCCGCTGCGGCCGCTCCCCGAATCCGCCTTGCCGCCTGTCGCGGGGACTGCCGCATGACCGAGAGATACCTTGCGGCCGACCCCTATCCCTGGCCCTATAACGGCAAGCTGACGCCGCAGAACACCGCCCTGATCGTCATCGACATGCAGACCGATTTCTGCGGTATCGGCGGCTATGTCGACAAGATGGGCTACGATCTCTCGCTCACCCGAGCGCCGATCGAACCGATCAAGCGCTTGCTGGGCGTCATGCGCGGCCAGGGCTTCCACATCTTCCATACCCGGGAAGGCCATCGTCCGGACCTCGCCGACCTCCCTGCCAACAAGCGCTGGCGCTCGCGCCAGATCGGCGCCGGCATCGGCGACCCCGGCCCCTGCGGCCGCATCCTGGTGCGCGGCGAGCCGGGCTGGGAGATCATTCCCGAGCTTGCGCCCGTGGCCGGCGAGCCGATCATCGACAAGCCCGGCAAGGGCTCGTTCTGCGCCACCGATCTCGAACTCATGCTGCACCTGCAGGGCATCGAGAATATCGTGCTCACCGGCATCACCACCGACGTCTGCGTCCACACCACCATGCGCGAGGCCAACGACCGCGGCTTCGAATGCCTGCTTCTGGAGGATTGCTGCGGCGCCACCGACATGGGCAACCATCTGCACGCGATCAAGATGATCAAGATGCAGGGCGGCGTCTTCGGCGCGGTGTCGGATTCAAAGACCTTGATCGCGGCGCTCGCCGGATGAACGCGGATTGAGAGCGGCAAGCGACATGGCCACCATCGCCACCGCCAAGCCCTATCCCTACGAATTCCCGCAGGCCGGTTTCGCATTGCTGATGATCGACATGCAGCGCGACTTCATCGAGCCCGGCGGCTTCGGATCGGCGCTCGGCAACGACGTCTCGCGGCTTGCCGCCATCCTCCCCGCGGCGGCGCGTCTTGTCGCCGGCTTCCGCCGCGCCGGGCGCGACGTGTTGCACACCAAGGAGGCGCACCGGCCCGACCTTTCGGATTGCCCGCCGGCGAAATTGCGCCGTGGCGGCGGCGCGCTCCGCATCGGCGACGACGGGCCGATGGGGCGCATCCTGATCGATGGCGAGCCGGGCAGCGACTTCGTCGCGGCGCTAAGTCCCGCCGCCGGCGAGCCGGTGATCGCGAAGCCCGGCAAGGGCGCGTTCTTCGCGACGCCGCTGGAGCGGCTGTTGCGCGAGCGCGGCATCACCCACCTCGCGATCGGCGGCGTCACCACCGAGGTCTGCGTGCAGACCACCATGCGCGAAGCCAACGACCGCGGCTATGAATGCGTGCTGGTCGAGGACGCCACCGAAAGCTATTTTCCGGCCTTCAAACAGGCGACCCTCGACATGATCCGCGCCCAAGGCGCGATCGTCGGCTGGACCGCGACCGTGGATGAAGTTCTCGCCGCCTTGGAGGCCCCGTGAGCCAAGCCATCCTGTTGCCCGCGCTTTTGCCCGACGCCGCGAGCACGCTCGCCTGGCAGCCCTTTCGCGAGGGAATCGAGATCGCCTGGCTGTACCAGAACGGCAGCCATGGGCCGGCGGCGGCCTATCTGCGCTACGCGCCGGGAGCGCGGGTGCCGTTCCATCTGCACGCCGGCTACGAGCACGTCTTCGTGCTCGAAGGCTCGCAGAGCGACCACAACGGGCACCATGCGACCGGGACGCTCGTCATCAACCCGCCGGGCACCGCCCACGAGGTGGTGAGCGAAGACGGCTGTCTGGTGCTCATCGTCTGGGAACGGCCGGTCATCCTCGATCCGCCGGCCTAGCCCGGCTAGCCCTTCTTCATCTTGACGATGGTTCTGGCCTTGGGGTCGACGGCAAGCTGCCACGTGCGACCATTCTGCGTCTCCTCGGCGAGGAAACGCGTGCCGTCCTGGCGAAAATTGGTGAAATTCGCATAGCCTTCGGACTCGAGAAGGTTCAGCGCCTCGGTGGCGGAGCGCGAGGTCGGGTTGTCCGCCTTGTAGGGCGCCATCGATTTGACCGCGTGCCCGGGCGGCGCGTTCGGCGGCACCGACGGCATGATGCTTGGCAGCGCGGCGCCCAGCGCATGCGGCGGCGTCTCCATCTCCATGCCCAAGGCGCTGGCCGGCAAGAAAAGCGCCGCCATCACGACAAGCCAGAAGTTTCGCCGCATCGCCGCCCCCTTGGGTTATGACCGAGGATAAAAGAGCTATCGCGCCGTTCGCCGGCGCACCTTGATTCAAATCAAAAAATCCGTCGTACCGCGACGATAGAAAAAGCTGCGGGAAATGCGAGACGGTACCATGGCACCATCGCCGGACCCGTGGATCGAACTTCTCGCGGGCACGGTACGGTGCAAGATATCCTCTCGGTTCTTTGCGGCTCCGTCGTCGGCTTTTCGCTCGGCGTGATCGGCGGCGGCGGCTCGATTCTTGCCGTACCGCTGCTGATCTATGTCGTCGGCATCCGCGACCCTCACATCGCGATCGGGACCAGCGCGCTCGCGGTCGCCGCCAATGCCTTCGTCAACCTGATCGGGCACTGGCGCGCGCGCACCGTGAAATGGCCCTGCGCCGCCACTTTCGGCATTTCCGGCATCGCTGGCGCCGCGCTCGGCTCGACCATCGGCAAGATCATGGACGGGCAGAAGCTCCTGTTCCTGTTCGCGCTGGTGATGGTGGCGGTCGGCGCGATGATGTTGCATCCGAAAAGCGCCGGCGGCGATCCGAACGTCCGCATCACGCCCAGCATCGCGGGCCGCCTTGTCGCAGTCGGCTTTCTCGTCGGCTCAATCGCCGGCTTCTTTGGCATCGGCGGCGGCTTTCTCATCGTGCCCGGAATCATGCTGGGCAGCGGCATGCCGATCCTGAACGCCGTCGGCTCGTCGCTATTCTCGGTCGGCACCTTCGGGCTCACCACCGCCATGAACTACGCGATCTCGGATCTGGTGAACTGGAAGATCGCCGCTGAGTTCATCGCCGGCGGCGCCTTCGGGGGCTGGATCGGCCTCAAGCTCGCGGTGCGACTCGCCGCCGAGCGGCGGCTCTTTACCCGCATCTTCGCCGGCGTCATCTTCGTGGTCGCGGCCTATATGCTGGTCCGCACCGGCCTGCCGCTGCTGTTGCCAGCCGGCCCCCACCACGGCTAACCTCCGAATTGGCCGCGGCCTCGGCCCTCGCGGCAGGGGAGGCAAACGATGGATTTCGCGTTAAGCAAGAAGGCGCCGTTCCAGGCGCCGGTGGTGGAGTGGCTTTCGGTCCGCGTCGTCGTCGATGCGATCTACGATCTTTTCGCCAAGGCCGAGCCGCACCCGATGGTCGCCGTCGAACACACCCGCCATATCCGCGGCAAGGAGAAGTCGACGCTGGCCGGCGAATGGGGGCTATCGCTTCATCTCGAATCGCGCCGCGACGGCGAGAGCGCGCAATATCTGCTCGACTTCGGCTACACGCCGGAGGTGCTGACTCGGAACTTCGATCTCCTCGACATCGAGCCGGGAAAGCTCGACGGCCTGATCCTGAGCCACGGGCATTTGGATCATTACGGCGGGCTGCTCGGTTTTCTCGGCACTTACCGCGAGCGCATGCGGAGCGACCTTCGCCTGTTCGCCGGCGGCGAGGAAAATTTCGAGCCGAAATGGATGAAGCGCGAGGGCGAGGACCCGGTCTATTGGGACACCCTGGACCGCGCCGCCATCGTTGCGACCGGCGTCGACGCGGTCTGTTGCGAGGCGCCGCATGCCTTGCACGGCGCCTTCACCACCGGATTGATCGAGCGGAACTCCTTCGAGCACGTGGTGCCAAACAGCTATGTCCGCGACAAGACGGCGGGCGGCATGGCCACGGCCGCGGATCATTTCTCCGCCGCTGAAAAGACCGGCCGGCTGATCCCGGACCAGCACCCGGACGAGCATGCGGTCGCCTACGTAGTGCAGGGACGCGGTCTCGTCGTCATCGCCTCCTGCGGCCATGCCGGCATCGTCAATACGGTGAAGACGGCGATGGCGGTTTCCGGCATCGGCAAGCTGCACGCCGTCCTCGGCGGTTTTCACCTCGGCTCGGCGCCGCAGGACTATGTCGAACAGACGGTCGATGCGCTGAAAGCGCTGGAGCCCGACGTGGTGATCCCGATGCACTGCAGCGGCCTCGGCTTCACTGAGGCGATGCGCCGCAAAATACCGGAGCGGCTTCTCACCTCGCGCACCGGCAGCCGTTTCGTGTTCGGCGCCTGAGCGCCGCGCTCTAAGTCGTTAGGACAGCACGCGATGATTTTGGGTCGATCCGGCCCAAAATCATCGCGCTAGCGGCTGCCGAAGAAAGGGATGGTCAGCGCCGCCGGCGGCACCTGCCGGCCGACGAGACCGGCGACCGAAAGCAGCGCCAGCACATAGGGCAGCATCAACAGCGCCGCCGTCGGCACCGGCGAGGTCGCGGCAGAAAATTGGAATTGCAAGGCCATCGCGCCGCCGAACAACAGACACGCGCCGACCGTCGGCCACAGCCGCCAGCCGCCGAAGATGATCGCCGCAATCGCGAGATAGCCGGCGCCGTTGGTCATGCCTTCGGTGAAGGTGCGGATATCGCCGACCGAGATCAGCGTGCCGGCGACGCCAGCCATCGCGCCGGTGACCAGGATCGCGATGCTGCGGACCCGCGTCACCGAAATGCCGGCCCAATCGGCTGAGCGCGGATCGTCGCCGACCGCCCGGCAGGCCACGCCGTAGGCGGTGAAGCGCAGCACGAACCAGATCGCGACGATCAAGGCGAGGCCGACATAAACCACCAGATCCTGCTGGAAGAGGCTCGGGCCGAGGAGCGGAAGGGTCGAGAGACCGGGAATATGGAGATGGCCGAACCCCGGCACCAGCTGGCGCGAGAGCGCGCCGAAAATTTCGCGGTTGAGAAAGGTGGTGGCCCCAAGCGCCAGGATGTTGAGGCCGATACCGACGACCAGCTGATTGGCGCGAAGGCGCACGCTCAAGACCGCCTGCAGGATAGCGAAGACGATTCCGCTCGCGATTCCCCAGAGCAGGCCGATCCAGGGATCTCCAGTGACCGAGGTGCCCCAGACCGAGAAGAAGGCGGCGAACAGCATCATGCCTTCGAGGCTGAGGTTGAGCACGCCGGCCGCCTCGCTCACCAACTCGCCGCTCGCCGCCAGCATCAGCGGCAGCGCGAAATGCAGCGTCGAGGCAATATAGACCGCGAGCGTTTCCAAGTTCATGCGCGCCGCCCCATGCGTTCGATCAGGATGGCGGAGCCGGCGATGGCGACGACGATCATGCCTTGCACGATGGTCACCAAGGCCGCCGGGACATGGGCCGAAATCTGCATCGAGATGCCGCCCGAGCGGAGAAAGCCGAAGAAGATCGCGACCGCAGCGACGCCCGCCGCCGAGCCGCGCGCGAGGAGGCCGACGACCAGCCCGTCGAAGCCATAGCCGGACGAGAAGCCGGCGGTGAGATAGCCCTGATCGCCGAGCAGCATCATGGCGCCCGCCAAGCCGCCGAAGGCGCCGGAGAGCGCCAGGACCGAGACCATCAGGGCATCGGTACGGATTCCGGCGCGGTGCGAGGCGGTCGGGCTGAGCCCGATCGCCTTCAGCCGGAGCCCGAAGGCGGAGCGGCGAAGAACGAGGGCGGTGACGATGGCGAGGACAACGGCGACCGCGGCGCCGATATGGAGCGGGTCGGCGGGATTGCCGGTCAGCAGCGGCAGCGTGGTCGACGGCGGCACCTGCAGGCTCTGCGGCAGCGTGCCGGCGAAGCTCGCGGGCTGGCGCAAGAGATGGACCGACTGTACCGACCAATAGACCAGAAGAATCGCGATGAAGTTGAGCAGCAAGGTGCTGATCACCTCGTTGGTGCCGAAGCGAATCTTCATCACCCCGGCGAGCGCACCCCAGGCGGCGCCGGCCAGCGTCCCGGCCAAAAGCGGAAGCAGCACCGCTAAGCCATAAGGCAGCCCCTTGACCCCGCCATAGAGCGCGACCGCGGTGGAAAAGATGCCACCCATGGCGATCTGCCCCTCGCCGCCGACATTGATGAGATTGGCGCGCTCGGCAAGGATGAACCCAAGCCCGACGAGGCCGAGCGCGACGGCGCGGTTGAGCGAGGTGCCGATGGCATAGGCGCTGCCGAAGGCGCCTTGCGCGAACGCGCCGATGGCGGCGCCGATATTCGAGCCGGTCAACGCCATCAGCGCGAAGCCGACGACGAAGGAGGCCGCGATGGCGGCGAGCGGAATGACAACGCCGGGGGCCGGAATACGCAGGCCCGAGGCGGGAGCCGAGGAAGCGGCGCCGCTCATGCCGCGTGCCCCGACATCAGGGCACCAATGGCCTCGCGGTTCTTTTGCGTGGCCGGCATTTCACCGACGATGCGGCCGCGATAGATGACGGCGATGCGATCCGAAACCGCAATCAGTTCGTCAAGCTCGCTCGAAATCAGGAGAACGCCGGCGCCGCGCCCGCAAGCCGAGCGGATGTGGCCGTAAACGGTTTCCACCGCGCCGACGTCGAGGCCACGGGTCGGCTGCGCCGCGACCAGAAGCACCAAGGGATCGAGAGTGAGCTCACGCGCCAGCACCACCTTTTGCTGATTGCCGCCGGAAAGCGAGGCGAAGCGCGTTTCCGGCCCTGCGCCGCGAACGTCGTAACGGGCGATCAGGTCCTTGGCGGCGGCGGTCATGGCGCCGCGCCGCACCAGACCGAACCGGGTATACTGAGCGAGATTCTGCAAGCAGAGATTTTCCGCGACCGACATCTCGACAACGGCGCCCACCGCATGGCGGTCTTCCGGTACGATGCCGACGCCGGCGGCGGTGATCTCGGCCGGGCTCGCCCGGGTCATCTCGCGGTCGCCAACGAACCAGCGCCCGGCGCTCGGCCGCTCCAGCCCGGCCAGGATCAGCCCGAGCTCGCTCTGGCCATTGCCCTCGACGCCGGCGATGCCGAGGATTTTCCCCGGCCGCACTTCGACCGTGATCTCGTCGAGACGCACGGCACCGTTGCGATCGCGGTACGTTAAAGCGTCGATCTGAAGAACGTCGGGCGGGCGGCTCTTGGTCGCGGCGGGGATTTTTCCGCTTGCCTCTGCGCTTGCCGGGAGCTCGTCGGTCTCGGCCGCCTCGGCGTGCTCGGCAAGATCGAGCCCCACCGCCACCGTCGCGCCGCCAAGCTCGCGCCCAATCATCGCCTGGACGATGGCCTTCATGTCGGCGCTCGCCATCGGCACCGTGTCGACGATGCGGCCGGCGCGCAGGATCGCCGTGCGGTCGGCGATCTTGGCCACTTCGGCAAGCTTATGAGTGACCAGGATCAGTGCCCCACCGCCGTCGGCGATACGCCGGCAGACGTCGAGAAAGGAGCCGATTTCTTCCGGCGGCAGCACCGCCGTCGGCTCGTCGAGCAGCAGCAGGCGGGGGCGGCGCATCAGGCATTTGACGATTTCGAGCCGCTGGCGTTCGCCGACCGACATGTCCTTGACCACGCGCCAAGGATCGACCTCGAGACCGAACTCGGCGGCACGGGCACGGATCTCCTCGGCGAACAGGCGACGGTGCAGAATGCCGCGACTGCGCCCGAGCAGAAGGTTGTCGACCACCGTCATGCTCGGCACGACGCTGAAATGCTGATGCACCATGCCGACGCCGGCCTCGAGCGCGGCCTTGGGATCGGCCGGCGCGTAGGCCGCGCCGCCGAGACGCATCTCGCCCCCCGTCGGCCGAAAGACGCCGTAGATGAGGTTGCAGAGCGTCGACTTTCCGGCACCGTTCTCGCCGAGCAGGCACAGCACCTCACCAGCGTGAACCTCAAGCGCAGCCTCGGACAGGGCGGTCAGCGCGCCGAAGCTCTTGGTGATCCCGGCGAGATCAAGAACCGGCTCGCGGACGTCCGGGGCGCGCACGCGCGAGGCGCGCCCCGTCGTCTGCAAGGGATCAACGGCGGTTGCCGTTTGCCCTGTCACGGGATTTTATCCGCGTCAGCTCGACAAGACCTTGATCTTGCCGGCGAGGATGTCCTTCTCGATTTGCTTGAGCTTCGCCGCCATCGCCGGCGTTTCTCCCTTGCAAATGGCGATACCCGAGGATTTCGGCCCCATGACCAGACCGAAGGGCTTGTATTCCGCCTTCCAGGTGCCGTGCACCACCTGGGTGATGGCGTATTCCAGAATAAAGCCGACGCCGGTGATCGTATAGGCGATATAGAGCGGGTCGGAGCCGCAGCGATCGGTGTAGCTGCCGATCATGTGGATGTGCTTTTCCCGCGCCGCCTCCTCCTGGCCGCGGACGCCGAGGTTGAGGATGTTGTAGCTGACGTCGGAACCCTTGGCGATGGCGGCAAGCTCGGCCTCCTTCGCCTTCTGCACGTCGTCGAAGTTGCCGGTATAGGTTTCGATGTACTTGATGTGCGGGTTGATGTACTTCGCGCCGAGGCCGAATTCCTTGCCGGCATTGACGATGGCCGGAATCTGCAAGCCGCCGATATAGTTGACGACACCGGTCTTCGAGAGCATTGCGGCGGCGGCACCGGCGACAAAGGCGATTTCCGCCTGCCGCACGTCGTAGATGGAGACGTTCTTCGGCCGTGCCGGATCGTTGTTGCCGCCGATGACGGCGAACTTCATGTTGGGAAAGCGCGGCGCCACCTTGAATACCGAGGCCTGGGTCTGGCCGCCGACGCCGATCACCATGGCGTTCGCGGCGGCAAGCTGCACCAGCGCCTGGGGCATGTCGGCGAACTGCACGTTCTCGATGTAGCTGACCTTGATCTTCGATTTGTATTTCTTTTCCGCCGCCAGCATGCCGTCGTAGCCGGATTCCATCCAGCCCTTGTCGGACTTCGAGCCCGGAATTAGCACGCCGATCGGAATCGGTCCCGCGGCCAGGGCCGAAAGCGGCATCGTGCCGACCAGTCCGGCGGCAATGGAGCCAGCGGACAAGGTCCGCAATACGCTTCGCCGTGAATAAGTCATATCGATCTCCCGATCTCGCAATCTTTGGGTTGCGGCCGACCCGCGCGACGCGAGGCTGGCGCCCTGGCCCTCCTCAACGGGCAAAGCAACGGTTGTGCCATCGCCGATGCCGCGCGCGAGCGGACCGATTCCCGATGCCCGAATGCCGCCCGCTATTTTTTTCGGCAGAAAATCGCCCAATAAGTCGCCAGCGGCGCGGAAGGATGAAATGTCGGCGACAACTCGGCGCCTTATGCCTTGAAATCGTGCGCCGGGAATCTGGCAGATTTCTTGCGTCTGCCTTGCGCGTTAATCCCGCACGTCAGCCTCGCGGTGACACTTCAGCGCCCGAGAGACAGGAGAAGAGCGCATCATGGCCAAGGCGTTGAAAGCGAAACCGGGAGCGGAGAAGCGAACGATCGGGAGAGCGGCGGCCACGGCGCCCTTGCCGCTCGGCTCGGGCAAGACCTACCACTGGGCGGTGACGGCGAAACACGTCGACATGGCGGTGGCCGAGCCGGGACCGACGCCACTCGCCGTCCGCGCCGCGCCGCAGAACGTCACCCTCGATCTCGCGCGCACCGCGATGATCGTCATCGATATGCAGAACGACTTCTGCGCCAAGGGCGGCTGGGTCGACCATCTCGGCGTCGATTACACGCCGGACCGGGCGCCGATCAAGCCGCTCGCCAAGCTGCTGCCCAAACTTCGCGCCGCCGGCGTTCCCGTCATCTGGGTCAATTGGGGCAACCGGCCCGACCTGATGAACATGGCGCCGAACCAACACCATCTCTACAAGCCGAGCGGGCGCGGTATCGGGCTTTGCGAGCCGCTGCCGGGCCATGGTGCCCATGTTCTGCAGAAGGACAGCTGGGCCGCCGCCGTGGTCGACGAGCTGCCGCAGGATCCGACCGATATCAGGGTCGACAAATACCGCATCAGCGGCTTCTGGGACACGCCGCTCGACAGCATCCTGCGCAATCTCGGCGCACGCACGCTGCTGTTCGCCGGCGTCAACACCGATCAATGCGTGTTCTGCTCGCTGACCGACGCGAACTTCCTCGGCTATGGCTGCGTCCTGGTGGAGGATTGCTGCGCCACCACCTCGCCCGACTTCTGCACCGAGGCGACGATCTGGAACGTGAAGAAGTGCTACGGCTTCGTCACCTCGTCGGGCAAGCTCATCTCGGCGCTGGACGGTGGGCCGGCCAAGAGCAAGCGGCCGCTCAAGAAGAAGTAGCGGCGGCCAGCGCAAGCAGCGCGCGGTCGCTGCCGCGCGGCCCGATCAGCGACAGGCCGATCGGGCCCGCCTCGCGCGGCGCGAGCGGCAGCGTCACCTGGGGCAAGCCGGCAAGGCCGGCCGCAGCGGTCAAGGCCAGGAGCCGCGGGTAAAGCCGGCCAAGATCGGCCTCGTCGATATCGCGCGGCGGCGACACCACCGGCGCCGTCGGCAAGACCAGGATCGCGCGTTCGAGAACCGCATCGAGCTGCGCCCGCGCTGCCTGCCGGCAACGCACGGCCCGGGCGACGTCGGCCTCCGATATCTCCCATATGGAGGCGAAACGGGGCGCGATATTCGGCCCGAAACGGGGCCGCGTCGCGCGGATCCACTGTCCGAGACCGCACCGGATCTCGTCGCCCTGAAGGATTCGATAGGCGTCGGTCCAGGCGGCGAGCCGATCGTCGGTGAGATCGATCTCATCCGCCGCGGCAAGACCGAGGCGCGGCGCGGCGCGGCCAGCCGCCGCGACCCGCGTCGCCACGTCCGGATCGGTGAGGCGCAACGCGTCGCGGCAGAACAGCGCCCGCGCCGGCAAGGCGGCACCGGACCTTTCCGGCAACAATACGTCGCCAATGCGGGCGAGCAGCGCCGCGTGGCGCGCGAACCAGCCAATCGTGTCGAAGCTCGGCGCGAAAGGGATCACGCCCGCGGTCGATACCGCGCCGTGACTCGGTCGAAAGCCGAACAAGCCGCAAAAGCTTGCCGGCACGCGCACCGAACCGCCGGTATCGGTGCCGAGCGCGAAATCGACCAGCCCGCCGGCGACAGCGGCGGCCGAGCCGCTGGAGGAGCCGCCCGGCAGGCGTGTCGGCGCCGTGGCATTGACCGGGGTGCCGTAATGGGCGTTGCGGCCATCGAGACTGAAGGCGAGCTCGTCGGTTATCGTCTTGCCGACCAGGCTCGCCCCGGCGGCGAGCAGGCGCGTCACCGCCGGCGCGTCGGCCGCGGCCGGCGGACGGCCGTTCGCCCAATCGGGGCTGCCGCCGCCGGTGACATGGCCGGCGACATCGATCAGGTCCTTGACCGCGAAGCGAAGACCGGAAAGCGGCCCTGCCGCCGCGCCGGCGCGCGGCGCTAACGGCCCCGGACAGAAGGCGCCGTAGCGGTCCGTCATCGCGGCGGCCGTTGGCGCCGGAACAGCGTCAGGCCGCGTCCGTATCGGGCGCGAGCCCGCCGGCCTCGGCGATGAAATGGGCGATCTCGGCGACGCCCTTGCCGACCTTGAGATTAGCGAAGAGGAACGGCCGCGTGCCCCGCATCTTGCGCGCATCGCGGTCCATCACCTCGAGGCTGGCGCCGACGAGGGGCGCGAGATCGATCTTGTTGATGACCAGAAGATCGGAGCGGGTGATGCCGGGCCCGCCCTTGCGCGGAATCTTGTCGCCGGCGGAAACGTCGATGACGTAGATCGTGATATCGGCAAGCTCGGGGCTGAAGGTGGCGGCGAGATTGTCGCCGCCGGATTCGATGAAAACCAGTTCGAGATCAGGAAAGCGCCGATTCAACTGCGCCACGGCTGCGAGATTGATCGAGGCATCCTCGCGGATCGCGGTGTGCGGACAACCGCCGGTCTCGACCCCGAGGATGCGTTCCGGGGCCAGCGCGCCCGAGCGGGTCAGAAACTCGGCGTCTTCCTTGGTGTAGATATCGTTGGTGACCACCGCGAGGCGATGGTGAGCGGCCATGTGCTTGCACAGCCGATCGACAAGCGCCGTCTTGCCCGAGCCGACGGGGCCGCCGATACCGACCCGAAGCGGGCCATTGGGGGAGTTCATCATGAGCGAAAAAGCCTCGTATATTGGGTTTCGTGTCGCATCGAGCACCAGTCCACCATGGGCGATGCCGATCCGATATTTTCCAGCGGACAATCCAGCGCCGCCCCGACAGCGTCCATCACCGCCGGCGCCAGGGCGGCGATAGCCTGCTGCCCATCGCTCTGACCGAGCGGAATCAGCCGCACCCCCGCCATGACCAGGTTCGAAACCAGCGCCTGAAGATAGGCCAGGAGCGCGGTCTCGATCGGCACCGTCTCGGCGACCGCAAGGGCGACCGCGACCGACAGCGTCACCGGCCGGCCATGACGGCGGCGCGCGAAGGCATCGAGATGCGCCGCCGGCCAGGCGCGGCGGGTGGTGGCGAGAAAGGCCTCGCCCTGCTGCTCGCTTTCGAGCGCCAACTCGGCGCTGCCGCGGAGCGCCGCCGCGAGATCGGCGACCTGATCCAACGCGGCCGCGTCGCCCGCCCGCTCGTAAGCACAGCGGAACAGCATCGCCTCGGCGCGGCCGCTGCCGTAAGCGACCACGTAGCCGAGCCAATCGATCAGCGTCGCGCGGTCCTTGACCAAGCCCGCCTCGATCGCGGCTTCGAGCCCATGGCTATAGGTGAAGGCGCCGGTCGGATAGGCTGGGGACAGCCAAGTCATCAGACGATAGAGCGCGGCACTATCCATCGTGCGGTTCTCAGGCGTCCGAGCCGCGCGGGCGCGGCGGCTGGCGGTGGCCGGCTTGATGCGCCGGGGCATGGGCCGGCACCGGCACGACATCCGCCGCCGAGATCGAATCCGGCGCGGGCGGGCGATGGCCGTGGCTGTGGCTGTGGCTGTGGTCGTGACGGTGATTCTCGTCGCCGTGATCATCGTAGTCATGATGGCCATGATCGTGCGGGACCGCACCCTCGTAAGCACCGCTTTCCGGATTGAACGGCACCCGCACCGGCCGCAGGCTCGCGCCAAGCCGAAGCAACATGTCCTCGATCACGTGATCGCGACGGATCAGGATGCGGCCGAGCGCGTCGCTGTCGAAATCGAGATCGGCTGGCAAGTGCCGATTACCCAAATGCCAGGCGAGACGAATCAAGGCGGCCGTATCCGCCGCCGTCACCTTGATCAAATCCTCGGGCGCGGCATGGACGTGAACATAGGCGCCGCCGCGAAGCTTCAGCCCGTCGCCCTCGCGGAGCAGCCGCGCCGCCGGAAGATCGAGCAGAAGCTCGGTGCCAGCATCGGCGACCAGGCGCAGACGCCGACGATGGCGCTGGTCATAGGGCAAGGTGATCCGGTCCACCTCCTTGGCGGTCGGCCAATGGCCAGCCGCCCGGATTTCGCGCACCACCACCATCAGAACAGAAAGTAGCGCTGGGCCATCGGCAGGACCCGCGCCGGCTGGCAGGTGAGAAGCTCGCCGTCGGCGCGAACCTCGTAGGTTTCCGGATCGACCTCGATCTCGGGCAAGGCGTGGTTGTGGATCATGCTCGATTTCGAGATGCCGCCGCGGCAGTTCTCCACCGCGAGCACCGGCCGCGAGAGGCCGAGCCGCTCCTTGATCCCGGCTTCCGCCGCGCCGGAGACGAACAGCACCGCGCTCTCGATCAGGCTGCGGCCGAAGGCCGCGAACATCGGCCGCCCGTGCCGCGGCTCCGGCGTCGGAATCGAGGCGTTGGGATCGCCCATGGCGGCATAGGCGATGGAGCCCGATTTCAGCACCAGGTCGGGCTTCACGCCGAAGAACGCCGGCGTCCAGACGACGATATCGGCGATCTTGCCTTCTTCGAGCGAGCCGACATGGCGCGCCATACCCTGGGCGATGGCGGGGTTGATGGTGTATTTCGCGACATAGCGCTTGCAGCGGAAGTTATCGTTGTCGCCGGTCTCTTCCTTGAGGCGGCCGCGTTGGCGCTTCATCTTGTCCGCCGTCTGCCAGGTGCGAATGACGACCTCGCCGACCCGACCCATGGCTTGGCTGTCGGAGGAGATCATCGAGAAGGCGCCGAGATCGTGCAGAATGTCCTCGGCGGCGATGGTCTCGCGCCGGATGCGGCTTTCGGCGAAGGCGACGTCTTCCGCGATGCGCGGATCGAGGTGGTGGCACACCATCAGCATGTCGAGATGCTCATCCAGCGTGTTCACCGTATAGGGCCGCGTCGGGTTGGTGGAGGACGGCAACACGTTCGGCTCACCGCAGACCTTGATGATGTCGGGCGCATGGCCGCCACCCGCGCCTTCGGTATGGAAGGCGTGGATGGTGCGGCCCTTGAAGGCGGCGACGGTGTTCTCGACGAAGCCGGATTCGTTCAAGGTGTCGGTGTGAATGAGGACCTGGACATCCGTCTCGTCGGCGACCACGAGGCAGGTATCGATGGCTGCCGGCGTGGTGCCCCAGTCCTCATGCAGCTTGAGACCGCAGGCGCCGGCGCGCACCTGCTCGATCAAGGCCTCCGGCCGGGTCGCGTTGCCTTTGCCGAAGAAGCCGAGGTTCATTGGGAAGCCTTCCGCCGCCTGCAGCATGCGCGCAATATGCCATTCGCCGGGCGTGCAGGTGGTGGCGTTGGTGCCGGTCGCCGGCCCGGTGCCGCCGCCCATCATGGTGGTGACGCCGCTTGCCAGCGCCTCCTCGATCTGCTGCGGGCAGATGAAATGGATATGGGCGTCGATGCCGCCAGCGGTGACGATCTTGCCCTCGCCCGCGATGACCTCGGTGCCGGGGCCGATGACGATATCGACGCCGGGCTGAACGTCGGGGTTGCCTCCCTTGCCGATCTTCGCGATGCGGCCGTCGCGGATGCCGATGTCGGCCTTGACGATGCCCCAATGGTCGAGGATCAGCGCATTGGTGATGATGGTGTCGACGGCGCCCTCGGCGCGGCTGGCCTGGCTTTGCCCCATGCCGTCGCGAATCACCTTGCCGCCGCCGAACTTGACCTCCTCGCCGTAACGGGTGCGATCCTCCTCGACCTCGATGAACAGCTCGGTGTCGGCGAGCCGCACCTTGTCGCCGACGGTGGGGCCGAAGATGCCGGCGTAGGTGGCGCGGGAAATCCGATAGGCCATTCCAGTTCTCCTAGAGCTCGCCGTTCACTTTGCCGTTGAAGCCGTAGACTCGCCGCCTGCCGTCGTAGGGCACGAGCGTCACGCTTCGCGTCTGGCCCGGCTCGAAGCGCACCGCCGTACCGGCCGGAATGTCGAGCCGCATGCCACGCGCCTTGTCGCGCGGAAAGTCGAGCGCGCCGTTGGTTTCGTAAAAGTGATAGTGGCTGCCGACCTGGATCGGCCGGTCGCCGGTATTGGCGACGTCGAGGGTGACGGTCTCGCGCCCCTCGTTGAGAAGGATGTCGCCAGCCTTAGCGATAATCTCGCCCGGAATCATGCGCGCCTCCCTCAGCGAATCGGATGGTGCACGGTGACGAGCTTGGTGCCGTCGGGGAAGGTCGCCTCGACCTGGATCTCCTCGATCATCTCCGGCACCCCCTCCATGACCTGGGCGCGGCCGAGGACGGTGGCGCCGTCGCGCATCAGCTCGGCAACGCTGCGCCCGTCGCGGGCGCCCTCGACGACGAAATCGGTGATCAGCGCGATCGCTTCCGGGTAGTTCAGCTTGACGCCGCGATCAAGCCGCCGCCGCGCGACGACCGCTGCCATGGCAATCAGAAGCTTGTCCTTTTCTCTTGGGGTCAGTTGCAAGATCGCATTCCTTCGTCAAAGAGTGGCCTTCGTCAAAAAGGGGCGGCGGGCGAGCCGCTATCCTAGGCCCTAGATGGTCCAAACCCGCGGCATGCGAGCCGGCAGCCCGGCCGCCTCCGTACGGAGAAAAATGCAAAGACGCATGACTTCGGCGCGAAGCATCCGCGCCTCGGCTGCCAGGAGTCGGATCACCAACACGCCGTTCACCAGGCTGGCCGCGACGCGCAACGCGCCCGGCCTGCCGGCGTCGACACCGGCCGCATCGATCTCGGCGCGGACGGACGCCAGCCGGTCCGCGCCATCGGCGCCGACATAGACGATTGTGGCATAGGCGTCGGCGCCGGCAAAGCCGGCCGGGTGATCGATCCTGGCCCGGATATCGCCGTCGAGATGGAGATCGTCGGCCCAAAGAAGCGCGCCGTCGCGATGGACGCGCCAGGCATCGTGCAATAGGCCGCGCGTAAAGCGCTCGCCACGAGCACGGCGGCCGAAAACCACCATATCGCAAGCGAGCAGCCGGCCATCGGCAACGGTGTCGACCTCGGTGCGGCGGCGAAGCCGCGCGCCGTCGAACAGGATGGATTCCTGCGGCAGCCATTCGAGCCAGGCGCCCGGGGCGGCCGAAAAAACCGCCTTGACGGTGCAATCCGCCGCCAGCGCGCGATAGACCTTCTCCGCCGCCTGGGTCGTCACCACGGCGCGGCAACCGGCGCCGGCGGCGGCGGAGATCTCGAGGCTGTCGCCGCCGGCAAGTCCGCCCGAGGTGGTGGCGACGACGGCGGTGAAGGGATCGCCCGCCTCCGGGCGCGGAAACAGCACGCGGCAGGGCGAGCGCTGATAAAGCCCGCCGATCGCGGTTTCGCCCGCGCCGTTTTTCGCGACGCGAATCTCCGCCCGGCCGTGGCCGCGCTCAAGGCCCGCCTCGAGGATCGCGTGAGGATGCCGTGCGACGTCGATCTTCATATCCATTTCATCAGGGCCAGTGCCGGCGCGCGAGTCAAACCCTATCTCAGCCACGGTCTCGGCTGGGCACAGAAACCGGAGCGGCGTGAGCCGCTCCGCCCCGGAAATCGCACGCCGATCGAGCATCGCCATGGTTAGATGTTGAGAAGCTCGGCCACCGCTGCCGGATCGTGTTCCTGGGTCCAGCCATCGCGCACGATGCGGCCCCGTTGCATCACGTAATAGCGGTCGGCGAAGGCCCAGGCGAAATCCAGATACTGCTCGACGATCAGGATGCTGATCTTGAGCTCGCGGCGGACCTGATCGAGCACCTTTTCGATCTGCTTCACGATCGAGGGCTGGATACCCTCGGTCGGCTCGTCCAGGAGAAGAAGACGCGGCCGCCCGGCCAGCGCGCGGCCGATGGCCAGCTGCTGCTGCTCGCCGCCGCTCAACACCCCGCCCTTGCGGTTGCGCAGCCGGGCCAGCGTTGGGAAAAGGTCGAAGACATAGTCCGGTACGTCGGTTTCGCCGCTGCCGGCGCGGCCGGCGAGCGCCGCGAGGCCGATCTTCAGATTCTCCTCGACCGTGAGGTGGGGAAAGATGTTGCGCCCCTGGGGCACGAAGCCGATGCCGCGCCACGCCCGCTCGTGCGCACTGAGGCGCGTGACGTCCTTGCCCTCGAAGAAGATCTTGCCCGTCGCCACCCGGTGCAGGCCGATGATGGTGCGGAGCAGCGTCGTCTTACCGACCCCGTTGCGGCCGAGCAGCGCAACCGCGGTGCCGGCCTCGGTCGCGAGATCGATATCCCACAGGACCCGGCTCTGGCCATAGGCCGCGCTGACGGCGTCGAGACTAAGCAGCGGCGGCATCTTCGATTCGTCCGAGATAGACGGCGGCAACTTCGGGATCGCTTCTGACTTCGGCAATGCTTCCCTCCTTGAGGAGCGCGCCCATGTGCAAGACGCTCACCGGCGCGTCGAGTTGCTCGACGAAACTCATGTCGTGGTCGATGACGAGAACGGTGTGGCGCCCGACCAACCGCCGGATCAGATCCGCGGTGTCGCTGGTTTCCTGCGGGCTCATGCCGGCGGTCGGCTCGTCGAGAAGCAAAAGCTCGGCCTCGGTCGCCACCACCATGCCGATCTCGAGCCATTGCTTCTCGCCATGGGATATCTGCGACGGCAGGTAATCGCGCTTGTCCGCCAGGCCGATCAGGGCCAGCACGTCCTCCATGCGCTCGCGCTCGGCCTTGGTCAGGTCGCGGCCGAAGGCATGCCACCAATCGCGGGTCTTGCGCGCGGCCAGCGCCAAGTTGTCGTGGACGCTGAGGCTCTGCAACACGCCCGGAGTCTGGAACTTACGGCAGATGCCCTTGCGCACGATGCGGAATTCCGGCAACCGCGTGATGTCCTCGCCGCGGAAGAGGATGCGGCCCGAGCGCGGGCGCACGCGGCCGATGATGGTGTCGCACAGCGTCGACTTGCCGGCGCCGTTCGGCCCGATCAGCACCCGCACGCCGCCCTTGTCGACGTAGAAGTTAAGACTGTCGATCGCCTTGAATCCGTCGAACTCGACGGTGACGTCCTCGACGGCCAGCAATGTCTCTACAGTCTTCATTTCACACCTCGCATGTCACGGCCCGGATCGTCGGCCATGGGTATGAGTCCGGCCGCGCCCGACAGGCGGCGAAGACGCGCGCGGAGCGCGGCGAGGGCCTCGGGCCGGAACAGGCCCCCCAAGCCGCTCGGGAGCAGCGTCACCACGAGGATGAACATCAGGCCGATGGCGAACGGCCACACATTGGGAAAGGCGTTGCTCACCATTTCCTGGGCGAAGTTCACGACCAGCGTGCCGACGATAGCGCCGGCGAGGCTGCGCCGGCCGCCGACCGCGACCCACACCACCATCTCGATCGAGGACACGACGCCGATCCCGGCCGGCGAGATCACGCCCGCCTGAAGGGTGAAGAAGGCGCCGCCGATACCGGCGAGCGCGGCACCGATGACGAAGGCGATGGTCTTATAGGGCATCGAATCGTAGCCGAGGAAACGCACTCGATTCTCGCTGTCGCTGAGCGCCCGCAGGAGCTTGCCGAAATGCGAGCCGGTCAGCCACTTGAGGCCGATGAAACTCGCGGCGAGGGCGGCGACTGTCGCCCAGTAGAGGCCGTTCTGCACCGACTGCGAATCGAGCGAGAGACCATAGAGCGTGTGGAAGTCGGTGAGGCCGTTGAAACCGCCGGTATAGCCTTGCTCGCTGCTGAGCAGCGTCACGAAGGCGAGTACCATCGCCTGGGTGATCAGGGCGAAATAGACCGTGCCGACGCGGCGGTGGAAGACCAGCCAGGCGAAGGCGGCGGCTACCGCCGCCGGCACGGCCGCGACGCCCAAGGTCGCGATCACCGGATTGCGGAAGATCGCCCACCATGCCGGCAGGTGCGAGATGCCGCTCCACTGCATGAAGTCGGGAAGATCGCCTGGCGCCAGGTTGACGAGCTTCAGGTACATGGCGAGGACGTAGCCGCCGAGCCCGAAAAAGAGCCCTTGGCCGAGGCTCAAGATGCCGGCCTCGCCCCACACCAACACCAAGCCGAGCGCCACGATGGCATAGGCGAGAAAGCGCCCGAGCAGGGAGAGGTTATAGGGCGAGACCAGCCAGGGGGCCACCGCCAGAAGAACGAAGCCGATGAGGTAGAACGTTCTTTCCGCACGCAACTGCATCTCACGTCTCCTCGAGCGCCCGCGACCGGACGGAGATGACGCCTCGCGGCCGTAACTGGATGAAAGCGACGACGAATAACAGCAGGAACACTTTCGATAGGCTCACCGTCCAAACGATCTGCGTCAGCGCCGAGATCAGGCCGACCATGACCGAGGCGATGGTGGTTCCGATCAGGCTGCCCAGTCCGCCGAGGATCACCACCAGGAAGGCCGGCACGATATACGCCTGCCCGACCGAGGGCGTGACCGGCTCCAGCATCGCGAGCACCACGCCGGCGACGCCGGCAAGCCCGGTCCCGAGCGAAAAGATCAAGAGATCGATCTTGCGGATATTGATGCCCATAGCCTCGGCGGTGTCGCGGTCCTGTGTCACCGCGCGGACGTAGAGGCCGATGCGGGTGCGCACCAGAAGCAGGCCCAAGGCCGCGACCACGACTACGGTGAAGCCGATGATGAACATGCGCGCGTAGGGCAGGCTGAGGCCGTTGAGAGCGCCATGGGTGACCTGAAAGGCACCGCCCAGCCATTTCGGTGCCGTCACCTCGTCGCCGATCGGCCCGAAGATGCTGCGCGCGCCCTGTTGCAGGCAGAGGCTGACCCCCCAGGTGGCAAGCAGCGTGTCCAAGGGACGCGAGGCGAGACGGTGCACGAGCAGCACTTCGAGGATCGCGCCGGCAATTCCCGAAACCACGAAGGCGATCGGAATCGCAATCAGGATGCCATAGGCGGGCGGCGTGAATTTAAGGGTGAGATAGGCGACATAGCCGCCCATCATCAGCATCTCGCCATGGGCCATGTTGATGACCCGCATGAGGCCGAAGCTCAAGGCGAGACCGAGCGCGGCGAGGAGGAAGATCGAAGCGACGCTGGCGCCGTTGAACAGCTGCCCGACGAACAACGCAAGTTCACTCATTCTCTCTTCTCCTCGCCGCGCCCGGCTTTGGGCACGGCCCACGGTTACGACTTTGGCCGTTTGCGGTTCAGGGTTACGATTTATGCAGGACGCAGGTCTTGCCCGGAAAGGCGAGCTTGTCGTAAGGCTCGGGCATGATCTTGCCCTTGGAGTGCCAGAGGATCTTGAACTGCCCATCCGGCTTCAGCTTGCCGATATAGGCGGTCTGCCAGAGGCTCTGGTTGTCGGCGAACTTGACCTCGCCCATCGGACTTGGCATCCAGCCGAGCTTCACCGCGGCGTCGCGGACCTTGGTGGGGTTGAAGCTCTTCGCCTTCTCGACCGCAGCCTTCCAGATGTAGACATCGATGTAGCCATGGGCCATCGGGTCGGTGACCGCGGCGTTCTTGCCGAATTTGGCTTGATACGCGGCGACGAACTTCTTGTTCTCGGGCGTATCCAGGCTCTCGAAGTAGTTCCAGGCGGCATAGCTGCCCTCGACCAGCGAGGGACCCATCGCCTTGGCTTCCTGCTCGCCAATGCTGAACGACATCACCGGCAGCTTGCTCGGGGGCAGGCCGGCGGCCGACATCTGCTTGAAGAACGAGACGTTGCTCGAGCCGTTCAGGGTGTTGAAGATGATATCGGGCTTAGCGAGCTTGATCTTGTTGATCACGGCGCTGAAGTCGGTGCCGCCGAGGGGAACGTATTCCTCGCCCACCACCTTGAGGCCGTCATGCACGATGTGCTTCTTCAGGATCAGGTTGGCGGTGCGCGGGAAGACGTAATCGGAGCCGAGCAGGAAAAAGCGCTTGTAGCCCTGCTGCTTGGCCCAGGTGAGGGCGGGCAGGATCTGCTGATTGGGCTGCGCGCCGGAATACATGATGTTGGGCGAGCACTCGTTGCCCTCGAACTGCACCGGATACCAGAGCAGATTGTTGAAGCGCTGGAACACCGGCAGCATCGCCTTGCGGCTCGCCGACGTCCAACCGCCGAACACGGTGACGACGTGGTCCTGCTGGATCAGCTGCGTCGCCTTCTGGGCGAAGGTGGCGGGAAGCGAGGCGCCGTCTTCGACGATTGCCTTGATCGGATGGCCGAGCACGCCGCCAGCGGCATTGATCTGGTCGATGGCAAGAACTTCGGCGTTTTTCACCGTCACTTCGCTGATCGCCATGGTCCCGGTCAGCGACTGCAGGACGCCGACCTTGACCGGCGTGGCGGCGAGCGCGGCGCCGCTCGCCCCGACCAGGAAGGGTACGGCGGCCAACGCCAGCGACAGCCTTTTCAAGGCCGGGCGTAACGCGCCCCCGTTGTACATCCTTTTGCTATTCGCCACTTCTGACACTCCTTTGTGCTTCGTGTTTCCCTTGATCCTCGTCGGCCCACCCTTGCGTCGCTCGATTTCGCTCGCGGCAGCCGCGGCTTTCCGTTGGTCGCGGAAGACCGGCATCGGACGTAGCCAGGAAGGGAAACTGCAAGCGACATGCCATGACCCTCGGGAGGGTCCGCGGAGCAAAATTTTGGCATCCGCCCATGGCAGAGGCGCGCTTCGCGCCGCGAAGCTTAGCGCCGACGAACTGCCGAAAATATAGGCGTATAGTTATTTTGCATAAAAATTATGCAAAAGCCGAAGCTTCGGGCAAGATCAGACGGGAAAACGCGGCGATCCCGACGAATTGGCTGTCAGGCCGCGCTGAAGTGTGACGCCAAAATCTGGGGGGCCATGCTTCAAGTCATCGGAACGGCACATGGGCATGATTTAGGGGGGGGGGGCGCGCCCCGAGATCATCGTGCGCTGGGGGCCGGCGGGATTCGGCCTTGGATCGTTGGCGAGGATGCGGGCCGCAGCCTCAACAAAGCGGCCGAGCCGAAACGGATGGCGCCCATCCCTTCCGGCCCGGCCCTTGATCAGGAAAAGAGAACCGCCCTCATGCCCGTCGCCGCGCGGCGGGACGCTGGCGGTGAAGACCTTGGTTACGGGCGGGCAAGCGCCCAAACGTGCTTGAAGCCATTGCCCATGGTTTCCCCGGCCTTCTTGTCCTTGATGAAGGCGTAGAGCGGCTTGCCGTGATAGGCGAGTTGCTTAGCGCCATCGGCCCGGGTGATTTCGCTCCAGCCATCGCCGGCGGTAAAGCCGGCCGGCACCGCGAGAGGCGGCCAGTTCTTCGCGCAAACCCCGTTGCACATGGACTTGCCACTGTTGGCGACGTCCTTTTTGAAGGTATAGAGGGACATCCCCTCCGCGTTGGTCAAAACCTTGCCCTGCGCGGTTTCGCCGATCTTGACATTGGCGGGCATGGACCCGGCCCAAGCCGGCACGGCCAGCAACAGCAGGACCATGATGCCGGCGAAGAGACGCGATGTTGCGGACATGCGTGCGCTCGCTTTCATGTTGTGGTTGTACCCGGGCCTTGGTTGCGTCACCCAGGCTGGAAGCATTCTACAGTTGCGCTCGCGTGTTTTCAACGGCCGGCGCCAGCCGGGGCGGACGCTGGCCGATCACGAATTCGTGATCTCTCCCGCCTCGCCGGCGGCGGCCGGCGGACCGTGCGGCGAGGACAGAACCTCGATGACGCTGCTTCGCGCCTCGGTCATCTCCTCCGCCGCCACCGGGCTCGCGGGAATGGTGAAGCGGAAGGTGGTGCCGCCGCGCGGATTGTCCTCGACATGCAATTTGCCGCCATGGGCCTCGACGATGACGCGACAGACCGAAAGGCCCACCCCCATGCCGCTCGCCTTGGTGGTGACAAAGGGCTCGAAGAGTTTCGCGCGCACCGAGTCGGGCAAGCCGGGGCCGGTATCGGCGACGCGAACCTCGATCCGATCCTCGTCCAGCCGCGCGGTGGTGATGCTGAGTTCGCGGCGCGCGCTTGCCGCCATCGCCTCGGCCGCGTTGCGCACCAGGTTGAACAGGACTTGCTCGATCTGGATACGGTCGACGAAGGCTTCCGCCGCCTTCGGATCGAACTGTGTCGCAACCCGCAGATTCTGATCGCCCGCGCCTACCGTCGCCAGCGCGATGGCGTCCTCTATGGTCTGCGGCAGGCTTTCCAGCTTCTTCTCGGTTTCGCGCTTGACCACGAAATCGCGGAGGCGATGCACGATGTTGCTGGCCCTGGCTGCCTGCGCCGCCGCCTTTTCCAAAGTCGGCCCGACGACCTCGGCCTTGCCCATCTGCACCAGCCTCTGCAATGCCGCGAGATAGTTGCCAATGGCGGCGAGAGGCTGGTTGACCTCATGAATGAGGCTCGACACGATCTGCGCCAGCTCGTTCACCCGCGAAAGATGAAAGAGAACCGATTGCATCTCATTGATGCGGCGCTCGCGCTCGCGCCGCTCGGTCTCGACCGATCGCGCGAGCCGGGCGTAAAGCGCGGTCGCCTCGAGGAGCAGGATAACGAGAACGAAGCTCGCCGCCATCAGTTCATAAAAGCGGCCGGCATAGTAGCCGAGACTGAACCGGGTCTGGCTGAGGACGGCACTCAGGCTGATGCCGAAGATCAAGCATCCCATCACCACGATGAGCCAAAGATCGAGCAGCGATTGGCGCCGGACCCAGAGCACGCCGAGAGCCACCAGGTCGAGGGCCAGTATGGCGCTGGTCGCGTAACGCCATATGGGCTCGCTGCCGCGGGCGCCGAGCATCAAGGGCACCAGAACCGAGCGACCCGCGACCACGAATAGCGCGATGGCGACGACCCCGAGCGTGACGATGGCGACGCTGCCAAGAATCGCCGCCGCCGCGCCCCGATCCGGCGGGCTGAGCGTGCTGCTGCCGTCCTTCAGCAGCGCATAGGCGAGCACCACGAAAGCGAAGACGACGTGCCAGACTAACTGCCAGATATCGAACAGCCAGGCCGCCATATGCGACCCGTTGACGAATAGGCCCAACGGCGCGAAGAGCTCCGCGATCGCCAAAGCGTAGGGCGGAATCACCGTCAAAGCGGAGAACAGATAGCCGGCCGCGAGCACCAAGACCGCGGGCGAGCGATCGACCGCATAAAGCGCGAACAAGAGGCCGGCGGTGATCAGGGCGGTGACCAACCGCGCCGCCTCATAGGCGGGCAGGATGGCGGCCGGCAAGATGGCGGGGATCGGGGCGACATGAAGCCGCGCGAACGGCGCAACCAGCACGAAGGCCGCCGCGGCGATCGCCAGAACCAGCAACGCGACGCGGCGTTGCTCCGCCGAAGCCGGCAGCGTCGAGAGGAAAATCTTCTGTTCGCGCCTTTCGGCCACGCCCCCTCCCTACAAAACTCACTCCCGCAGGTTATTGATACCCCTACCTTCGGTAGTGTTCAAATATTCTTCGCTCGCGAATGAAAGGCTTGGAGCCGGGCATTGGCCGTGCCGAGCGCATTCAACCGCCGCCGCGGCACCGTTTGGCGGCAGGCGCGGTCAAGCCGACGTTGCGCCGTAGTAAAGCATAACGGTGTGCTTGGCCTCGGCGAAAAACAGCCAACGCTCGACAGCGACGCCGAGGCCGGCCGAAAGCACCGCCAAAACCGCTGGCAGGAGCCCGAAAGCGGGCCGGACCAGCGTCGTGAGGGTGAAGACGAAAGGCAGAATGAACCCGGCCAGGGCGGCGATGCGCCGCAGCTTCTCGGCATGCCGGCGCGCGATCTTGAAGCCCATTTCCTTCAACAGGTAATTCTCTTCGGTGTGCGGCGCCTCGAGAAGCCGGACCCGGCCAAAGCGACCGAGGCCCGTCGCGGTTTCCGCCGTGCTCGCGGCCCTGCTCGTCCGGATGAAGCGCCAATACCCCGCCTTCAACGCCGCCGCGAGGGCGATCGCAATCAGGGTCGTGGTGGCGACGACCTGCGACGGGCGGGCGAAAACGGCGAGCGCGAGATCGAGCAGCATGAGACCGGTCATCGCGGCGAGCGCGAGATAGCTCGGCACCACCCAGCCGTTCGCCCATTGATGGATCGGCTTCAGTACGCGGTAGATCATGCCGGTAGAGAACACCGTGAGCGCGGCCGCGAGCGCGCTGAGCAACCCGAGCGGCCGCAGCGCGCCCTGCCCCTCGGGGAGCCATGGTCCGAAGGTGAAGACCAGCGCAAAGAGCCCCGCCGGCACGTAAGTCACCAGCGCCATAACGCCTTCGCGCGACAGCCACGACGAGCGCCATTGGCTGACGGCGCGCCAGGCGCGTTCGGGATGGCCGAGGTGGAAGGTCGAGGACAAGAGTCCGGCGGTGATCAGCCCGAAAGCGAGGACGAAGCCGAACAGCCCGAGACCAAGGCCGGGCGCGACCAGACCGAGCGCGGCGAACACGCCGAGCGCCGCGATTAGGCCATAACCGGCGCCGGAGGCGGTGGTGAAGAAGATGACTGAAGTTGCAGGAAACATGGCGGCGATACGGGTTCAGCGAGAGAGGAGACGATCGACCCAGCCGAGAAAGCCGGACGGCGAATCTTGCGCCGGCGAAAGCGCGGCGAGCGCGGCCGGCGCGCCGGTCGCGCCCGGCTGGTCCCGCCGCGGCCGGGGCGGAAGATACTTGTTGACCGGCTTGTAGCCGAGTTCCGGCAACAGATCGAAGCCGCCGCGCTCGGCGACCAGCCGCGACACCGCGGAAGCGGGGTCGCCGAGATCGCCGAAATGGCGCGCCGAGGCCGGACAGGTCGCGACGCAGGCCGGCACCCGCTCCTGCTCCGGCAGGTTTTCGTTGTAGATGCGGTCGATGCAGAGCGTGCATTTCTTCATCACGCCGTCGCTCTCGTCGAACTCGCGGGCGCCGTAGGGGCAGGCCCAGGAGCACAGCTTGCAGCCGATGCAGAGATCGGCGTCGACGAGAACGATGCCGTCTTCCTCGCGTTTATACGAAGCGCCGGTCGGACAGACGGTAACGCAGGCCGGAGTCTCGCAATGAAGGCAGGATTTCGGGAAATTCACCGTGCGGCAGTTCTCGCCCTCGCCGGCCTCGAAGGAATGGATGCGGTTGAACCACACACCCGCCGTTTCCGCGCCGTAAGGGTTGAAGTCGGTGAGCGGCGCCGAATGGCCGCCGGTATTCCACTCCTTGCAGTTGACCGCGCAGGCATGGCACCCGACGCAGGTGTCGAGGTCGATGACCAGGCCGAGCTTTTTCGTGGTTGGGCCTTGCGGAAGGCTTGTCACCGTTCTACCTCCTCAGCGCCTACGGAAATTGGCGCCATAGCGCAGCACCTTGGGCCGTTCCGGCATTCCGGGCGGCAAGCCGACGGGCGCGAATTCCGGCCCGCTGCTCCCGGCTTCCGCCGCCGGCGCCTTTTCGAGCCTGACTTTAAGATCGTACCAGGCCGCCTGCCCGGTCACCGGATCGGAATTGGAATAGCGGTAACCGCCCGCCTGCTCCGGCAGGAGATCGGAAATCACGTGATTGAGCAGGAAGCCCTTCTTTGCCTCGGGCGCATCGGGCGCGAGATTCCACGCTCCGGCGCGCTTGCCGATCGCGTTCCAGGTCCACACCGTTTGCGGATTGACCCCCGCCATGAGGCGGACCTGGCACCGCACGCGACCGTGGTGGCTGGTGACATAGACCCAGTCGTCGTCCTGAAGCCCCAAGGCCTCGCCGGTCTTGCGGTTCACGAACAGGCGGTTGTGGCCGTGTATCTGGCGCAGCCAGGCGTTCTGTGAGCCCCAGGAATGATACATGGCGGCCGGGCGCTGGGTGATGCCGTGGAGCGGGAAGGCCGCGCCGTCGACCGCGGCTTCCTCGAACGGCGGATACCAGATCGGCAGCGGATCGAAATAGCTATCGACCCGCCGGCGATGGATTTCCGGCGGCTGCACCGGCCCGAAGCCTTGCGCGGCGAGGCGGAACTTCTGCATCGGCTCGGAATAGATCTGAAGCACGATCGGCTCCGGCTTGGCGACGAAGCCCATCGCCACCGCGAAATCGAGATAGGCCTTGTTCGCGTGCTTGAAATAGCGCTGCTCCGGCGACAGCTCGTGCTCCCAGAAACAGCCGTGGGCGATATAGGATTCGAGCTGCTTCGGGTTCGGCGCGCCGCGGCCCTCGGCCTCGCCGTTGGCGCCGCGCCAACCGGCCAAGGGCCCGATGCCGGGCTGGCGTTCGTGATTGACGATGTAATCCGGATAGCCGCCGGGATATTTCGCCGCCCCGTCGGCATCGACCATGCCGGGCAGGCCGAGCCGGACGCCGAGATCGAGCAGCACCGTCTGGAACGGGCGTACGTCGCGATCCGGCGTCACCACCGGCTGCCGGATGGCGTCGGCCGGCGCGTCGGCGCTGCAGATCGGCCGGTCGAGCAGCGAAATGCAGTCCCAGCGCTCAAGATAGGTGGTGTCCGGCAGGACGAGATCGGCAAAGGCCACCGTCTCCGAATAATAGGCATCGGAATAGATGAAGTGCGGGATGCGGTACTCGCCGGTCGCCGGGTCCTTGTCGGTCAGCATGCGCTGCACGCCGCCAGTGTTCATCGCCGAGTTCCAGGCCATATTGGCCATGAACATGAACAGCGTGTTGATCGGGTAGGGGTCGCCCTTCCAGGCGTTGGTGATGACCATGTGCATCATGCCATGGACGGCGAGCGGCGCCTCCCAGGAGAACGCCTTGTCGATGCGCCGCGGGCTGCCGTCCGCCTCGACGAGAAGATCCTCCGGCCCTTGCGGATAGCCCAAGGGCGCGCCTTTCATCGGCTGGTTCGGGCCGACCTGATCGGCATGGCCGGTCGGCCGGCCGGGCGGCGGCGCCGATTTCGGATAGGGCGGACGGTAGCGGAAGCCGCCGGGGCTATCGATGCTGCCGAGCAGGACCTGCAGGACGTGAATCGCGCGACAGGTGTGGAAGCCGTTGGAATGGGCGGAAATCCCGCGCATCGCGTGCAACGCCACCGGACGGCCGATCATGCGCTCCTGGCGGCGGCCGGCCCAATCGGTCCACGGCACCTCGAGCACGACCTCCTCGGCGAAGGCGGCGTGGGCGAGTTCGGCGGCGATGCGGCGGATGACGTCGGCGCCAAGGCCGGTTGCTTGCGCCGCCGCCTCGGGGCTGTAACGCGGATCGAGATAGCGTTCGGCCATGATCTGAAACGCCGGCACGGCCGTGCGCCCGTCGGGCAAACGGTACTCGCCCCTGAGCGCGGGCGAAACGTCGGCCGCCTCGGCATTGGCGAGCGCATTCCGGCCGCGATCCCAGCAAAGCGGGCGGCCCTCGCCATCGCGGGCGAAGAGACCGTCGTCGGCCTGGCCAGGATTGCGGATCACCAGCCAGGGCGCGTTGGTGTAGCGCACGAGATAGTCGAGATCGACCTTGCCCGCTTGCAGAAGTTCGTGAATCAGGGCGAGGACGAAGATGCCGTCGGTGCCGGGGCGCAGGCCCACCCATTCGTCGGCGATCGCGGAATAGCCGGTTTTCACCGGGTTGACCGAGACGAACTTGGCGCCGCGGGCCTTGATTCGCGCCAGGCCGCCCTTGATCGGATTGCTGTCGTGATCCTCGGCGCAGCCGAACAGCAGGAAATAGCGGGTATGTTCCCAATCGGGCTCGCCGAATTCCCAGAAGGCGCCGCCGATCGTATACATGCCGGCGGCCGCCATGTTGACCGAGCAAAAACCGCCATGAGCGGCATAGTTCGGCGTGCCGAACTGGCTCGCCCACCAGCCGGTCAGGGCCTGGCTCTGGTCGCGGCCGGTGAAAAGCGCGAGCTTGCGGGGGTCGGAAGCGCGGATATCGCCAAGCCATTTGGCCGCGAGCGCCAGCGCCTCGTCCCAGGAAATCTCGCGGAATTCGCCCTTGCCGCGCTCGCCGACCCGCAACAGCGGAGCCCGTAGCTTGGCCGGCGAATGCTGCTGCATGATCCCAGCCGAGCCCTTGGCGCAAAGCACGCCCTTGTTCACCGGGTGATCGCGATTGCCCTCGATATAACGGATATGGCCATCGCGAAGATGGACTTTGATGCCGCAGCGGCAAGCGCACATGTAACAAGTGGAGGTCCGGACCTCATCCGAGACCGGCGGCGAGGTATCGACGTTACGCGACTTTGTCATTTTACTACCGCAAGCCGGCGCGGGCAGGCCGGCCCCGAAGATTCGGAAATAAATCGCGGCCGCGCCGGTGGTGCCGACCGAAGCCGGGCCCGAATACCGACGTTTTGCCTCTCAACAACATTTTGGCGGAGCCGCTACGGAAACCACTTCAACCCAGGCGGGCCCTGGCAAGTGGAAATACGCGCTTCGCGCCTTGCCGCCGGTCCCGATCGACGCTTCCCCGCGTGATCCGCGAGGGGAGCGCCGATGTGGCTTAGCCCATTTGCCCGCCTTGGGCAACAGATTTAACAGGAATAATTTGGGCTTTTCTACCAGGGGATCGGCTTGCCGTCGAAGCTGAGGAAACTGCCGTTGTCGCGCGGACCGATGCGGTCGATCAAGGCGACGAGCTGGGCGATGCTCTCGCTCGGCGTGAGCGGCGCCGCGGCGCCGCCCATATCGGTTCGCACCCAGCCGGGATGCAGGACGACGACGGTGGTTCCCTTGGCCCGGGCATCCTGGCTGAGCGAGCGCATGGCGGCATTGACCGCCGCTTTCGACGCCCGGTAGGCATAGGAGCCGCCCTGGTTCTCGGCGATCGAGCCGAGGCGGGAGGAAATCGTCGCGATGACGCGGCGGTCGCCTTTCGCCACATGCGGCAGGAAGGCGGTGGCGACATGAACCGGCGCCACCACGTTGGCGGCGAAGACATCGAGCCAAGCCTGGGCATTGCCAAGGCCGAGTTCGTTCGCCTCGGCGCGGTTGACGCCCGCGTTGTTGATCAGAACGTCGATCGGTTCCTTGGCGAGATCGCCGGCGAGTGCCGCGATCGCCTGGTCGTCGGTGACCTCGAGCGCGTGCACCGTGAGCTTGCCATCAGATTGCGCGGCCAACGCCTGCAACGCTTTTGCGGCGGCGGGCTCGCGGCAGGCGGCGAAGATGCGCCAGCCCTTGGCGAGGTATTGTCGCGCGAACTCGAGTCCGAGGCCGCGGTTCGCGCCAGTGATAAGGACACTTGCCATGACGGCACTCTAGCGGCGCGTCCCGGGCGCGCAAAGCGGATTTTGCGCGCCCCGCAGGCGCGCGGTGCTAACCGTGGCGGTGCCGAACAGCCGCCGGCTTCCGGTAGGCCGGCCCTTTTGCTAACCTTGACGCACGGCGTCCTCAACCGCGTCATTCGGCGGCAACGGCGGGGGAGCGGGCATGGCGGGTCTCGGCAGCAAGATCAAGCATGTGGTGGTTCTCATGCTGGAGAACCGCTCTTTCGACAATGTCCTCGGCCGGCTCTACCCAAATCGCGCCGATTTCAACGGCCTGAGCGGCACCGAGAGCAATCCCTGCCACGACCCGGCCACCGGGCGGCTTCTCGCGCCGGTGCCGGTGTGGAACGACCCTACGCTCGCGCCGGACGCCATGACCGTTCCGAGCCCCGATCCGGGCGAGCGCTTCGACGACATCAACCGGCAGCTGTTCGGCCTCAGCGGCCAGCCGTCGGCGGCGACGCCCCCGCCGATGACCGGCTTCGTCGACAATTATCTCCGCCAATACAAGCCGCCGACGCCCGGCGATTACGCCGCCTCGCCCTATCTCGCGCGGGCGGCCATGCATCATTACCTGCCGCAACAGGTGCCAGCGCTCTCAAGCCTCGCGCGGGCCTTCGCGGTCTCCGACCAATGGCACGCCTCGGCGCCGAACCAGACCTGGCCCAACCGCTTCTTCGTCCACACCGGCACCGCGCGGGGCTACGTCAACAATTCCCCGGCGCATTTCCCGTACGAAATGCCGACCGTCTTCGATCGGCTACAGGCCAAAGGGCTCGACTGGGCGATCTTCTTTCACGACGTGCCGCAGGCCCTGACGCTTCTCCGCCTGCAAAGCCATCCCGACCATTTCCACCGCTTCGACGAGTTTCTCCGCGCCACCGAAGCCGGCCTGCTTCCCGCCTATTCCTTCATCGAGCCGCATTATCTCGGCGAACTCGGCATCCTGCTGCCGAACGATCAGCACCCGCCGCACAATGTCGCGCTCGGCGATCAACTGATCGCCCGGGTCTATAACGCGCTGCGCAAGAACGAGGCCGCGTGGCGGCAAACGCTCCTCATCGTCACCTACGACGAGCATGGCGGCTGCTACGATCACGCGCCGCCGCCGCGCGCCGTCTCGCCCGACGATTATCGCGACCCGAGTGGCTTCGCTTTCGACCGTTATGGCGTCCGCGTGCCGGCGGTGATCGCCTCGCCCTATGTCGAGGCGGAAAGCATGCTGCGCGCCGCCCCGGATGGCCTGCCGCACCAGGGTCCGCCCTATCCGTTCGACCACACCTCGATTATCAAGACCTTGCGTCTTTGCTTCGATCTTGGCCCGAAGCTGACCAACCGGGACGACGTCGCTCCCGATCTCGATCGCGCCCTGACTTTGGATCAGCCGACGAATCTCGGCCCCGAAACGATCGCGGCGCTGCCCTATGTGCCGACCGCGCCGATCCTCCAAGACGCGCTGACGCGGCCCTTGAACGACATGCAGGCGGCGCTGCACGGCCTCGCCGGGCTGCTGCCGGCGGCCGGCCAAGACCCGGTTAAGCACGCGACGACACTCCCCCCACCACCGGATGCCCCCAACACGGCAGGGGAAGCGCTGGCCGAGATCAAGAATGGCCTGGCGCGGTTTTTCGGCACGGATTAGGTCGCGCCGGCTTATTCCGCCGCCGCCTTGCGGACCTCGGCCTTGCCGTAGCCGCCGCCCGACGGGGTCTCGATCACGAAGACGTCGCCGGCCCTAAGTTCGGCCTGATCGCAACCCGCCAAGGCCTCGCGGCCATCGCCCGCGCGCTCGACCCACTGCCGGCCGACCTCGCCCGGCTCGCCGCCGGCGGCGCCGAAGGGCGGCACCTTGCGGTGGCTGGAGAGCAGCGCCACCGTCATCGGCTCGAAAAAGCGAATCCGCCGCCGGACGCCATCGCCGCCCCGCCAGCGGCCGGCGCCGCCCGAGCCATGGCGGATCTCGAAACTCTCAAGCAGGACCGGGAAGCGCCATTCGAGCACTTCGGGATCGGTGAGCCGGGTATTGGTCATATGGGTGTGGACGGCATCGGCGCCGTTGAAGCCGGGCCCCGCCCCGGCGCCGCCGCAGATCGTCTCGTAATACTGATAGTCCTTGTTGCCGAAGGTCAGGTTGTTCATCGTCCCCTGCGAGGCGGCCAGTACCCCGAGCGCGCCGAACAGCGTGTCGGTGATGCACTGGCTGGTCTCGACATTGCCGGCGACCACCGCCGCGGGATAGCGCGGGTTCAGCATCGAGCCCTCGGGCACGATGATGTTCAGGGGCTTGAGGCAGCCGCCGTTCAACGGAATGTCGGTATCGACCAGGCAACGGAAGACATAAAGCACCGCCGCCACCGCGACCGCCTTCGGCGCGTTGAAATTGCCTTGATGCTGCGGGCTGGTGCCGGTGAAGTCCACGGTGGCGGCGCGCGCCGCGCGGTCGATCGCGATCTTGACCGCGATCTCGCGCCCATCGTCCATGGGATAGACGAAGCTGCCGTCCTTGAGCCGGGCGATGACTTGGCGCACCTGCTCCTCGGCGTTGTCCTGGACGTGGCTCATATAGGCCCGCACCACCTCGAGGCCGAACTGGTCGACCATGCGGCGGAGCTCCTGCGCGCCTTTCTCGCAGGCCGCGATCTGGGCCTGAAGATCGGCGATGTTCTGCGCCGGATTGCGGGCCGGATAGGGACCGCTCGCGAGCAGTTCGCGCACCTTGCGCTCAAGGAAGCGGCCGCGATCGACGAGCTGGAAATTGTCGAACAGGATGCCTTCCTCGGCGACGCTTCGGCTGTCGGGCGGCATCGAGCCCGGCGTGGTGCCGCCGATATCGGCGTGATGACCGCGCGCCGCGACATAGAACAGCAGTTCCGTGCCGGCGCGGTCGAACACCGGCGTTACCACGGTGACATCGGGAAGATGGGTGCCGCCGTCGTAGGGCGCGTTCAGCACATAGACGTCGCCCGCCCGCGTCTCGGCGCCGCGCTGGCGGATGATGGTCTTGATGCTCTCGCTCATGGAACCGAGGTGCACCGGCACGTGCGGCGCGTTGGCCACCAGTTCGCCCGCGAGGTCGAAGATCGCGCAGGAGAAATCGAGCCGCTCCTTGATGTTCACCGAATAGGCGGTATTGGCGAGCACCGATCCCATCTGCTCGGCGATCGACATGAAGAGATTGTTGAAAATCTCGAGCCGGACGGGATCGACCTTGGTGCCGACCGAATTCGCCCGCGCCAGCGGCACGGTGCGGGCGAGTAGAAGATGGCGCCGCGACGTCAGCTCCGCCTGCCAGCCGGGCTCGACCACGGTGGTGCCGGTGCGCTCGACGATGACGGCCGGGCCGGCGACCCGACTGCCGGGCAACATCGCCTCGCGGTCGATCACCGGCGTCTCGCGCCAGGCGCCCGCCATGAAGGTTTGCCCGCGCGCCGTCTCGGGCACCGCGCGGCCCGGCGCGCCGGGTGCGGCCTCGGGTTCGTCGACGGTGGTCGCGGCGCCGATCGCCTCGGCCGCCACGGCTTCGACGATCAGGCCTTTTTCGGGCGAGATGAAGCCGTAGCGCTGGCGATGCGCCGCCTCGAAGGCGGCGGTGATGGCGGCGAGATCGCCGAAGGGCACGATCAGGGGCACGTCCGAGCCGGCGTAGCGGAGGTGAAGCCGGCGCTCAACGGCGATCTGTTCGGGCGCGACCCCTTGGGCGCGGAGATCGTCGCTGGTCTCGCCGGCGAGCGCCGCGAGCTCGGCCTCGATCCGCGGGAGCGCCGAGGCTTCGAGTGGCACCTCGACGGTCTTCTCGCGCATCGTGCGCTGATCGGCGAGCCCCATGCCATAGGCCGAAAGCACACCGGCGAAGGGATGCAAGAGAACGCTGGTGATGCCGAGCGCGTCGGCGACCAGACAAGCGTGTTGGCCGCCGGCGCCGCCGAAGCAGGTCAAGACGTACTTGCTGACGTCGTAGCC
This sequence comes from Pseudomonadota bacterium, assembly GCA_021793055.1. Taxonomy (GTDB): domain Bacteria; phylum Pseudomonadota; class Alphaproteobacteria; order Ferrovibrionales; family Ferrovibrionaceae; genus JAJYTL01. The sequence goes on along the minus strand of JAJYTL010000001.1, from coordinate 5,397 downwards.
GCGCGCAACCGAGATTTTCTTGATCGCGTTCGCCATGTTGTCGACGGCGATGCTGAGGAAGCCGTCCGCCACCTGTTCCGGCGACCGCTTGTCGCCGGTCTTGGCCGCGATCTCGGCCGCGAGCTCGGCGAACTTGGACCGCACCACCTCGGCATCCAGCGGCTGATCGCCGGCCGGGCCAAAGACCTTGGGGAAAAAGCGCGGATCGAGCTTGCCCAGCATGACATTGCAGTCGGTGACCGTGAGCGGTCCGCCGCGCCGGTAGCAAGCCGGACCCGGATCGGCGCCGGCCGATTGCGGTCCGACGCGATAGCGCGCGCCGTCGAAGACGAGAACCGAACCGCCGCCCGCCGCGACGGTGTGGATGCGCATCATCGGGGCGCGGATGCGCACGCCGGCGACCTCGCTGTCGAAGGTGCGCTCGTAGGCGCCGTCGAAATGGCTGACGTCGGTCGAGGTGCCGCCCATGTCGAAGCCGATGATGCGCTCGAAGCCGGCGATGTTCGAGGTCCGCACCATGCCGACGACGCCGCCGGCCGGGCCGGAGAGAATGGCGTCCTTGCCGCGGAAGAGATGGGCGTCCTTGAGACCGCCGTTGGATTGCATGAAGAGGAGCTGCGTGCCCTTGAGCTCGCGCTCGAGATCGTCGACGTAACGGCGCAGAATCGGCGACAGATAGGCGTCGACCACGGTGGTATCGCCGCGCGGCACGTATTTCATCAGCGGGCTCACCTCATGGCTGGTCGAAACCTGGGTGAAGCCGACCTCGCGCGCCACCGCCGCCACCGCGTCCTCGGCGGCGGGATAGCGATAGGCATGCAGAAAGACGATGGCGCACGCGCGAATGCCGTCGGCATGGGCGCGGGCAAGACCCTCGCGCGCGGCCTCGAGGTCTGGTGCCGCCAGCACCTCGCCCTTGGCGGTGACGCGCTCGTCGACCTCGAGAACGCGCTCGAACAGCATCTCGGGAAGCTGGATGTCGAGAGCGAAGAGCTTGGGCCGGGTCTGATAGCCGATGCGGAGCTGGTCGCGGAACCCCTTGGTGGTGACCAGCAGCGTGCGCTCGCCCCGGCGCTCGAGGAGCGCGTTGGTCGCGACCGTGGTGCCCATCTTGACCACGCGGATGCGCGCTGTCGGCAGCGGCGCGCCCGGCTCGACGCCAAGCAGATCGCGGATGCCTTGGAGCGCCGCGTCCTTGTAGCGCTCGGGATTCTCCGACAACAGCTTATGCGTGTATATGGCACCATCGGGTCGCCGTGCGACCAGGTCGGTGAAGGTGCCGCCGCGATCGATCCAGAACTCCCAGCCTTTATCCAAACCCTCGGACCGCATGACATCTCCTCCACTCGCCCGGCGCCACTGTGGCGCAAGCGAAAAGCTGGGTCAACGAGGCCTTGCAGCCTGCTCGGCGCGGGCCGGCGGCATAACCTCGGCGACAGCAATGTCATAAAGTGATGGAATGCGTCTAAGAGTGATTGTGTGCTTAATATCTTGGCGCTAACGTTGTCGACATGGTGTGGCAACAGCCGTTAGAGGGCGCGCCGGATGGATGAAAGCCCGGAAATCATCCGCCTGAACATCGCCCATTATGAGCGCCTGCTCGAAACGGCGCTGGAAAAGGCCGAGCGCGAGCAAGTGACGCGCCTGCTCAAAGAAGCCCGCAGGGAGCTTGAACGCGCTGCCCGCCGCTCCGATACCAGCCGCGACGGCTAAGCAATGCCGTCGGCGCGGATGCGCCGGCGATCCCGGCATGTTACGATGATTGCGACGCAGCGGAGCTTGGGCGGTCGCGGGCGCGATCATCCGATCTCGCGATAATATACCTCTGGTTGACTTGCGTGCAATCGGCACGAGCCGCGCGGCGCGGCGCCCGACAGCCGGAGCCTTGAGACCAGGCGCCCGCCGCGGCGATGCCGGCAGCAAAGACGGAGGCCAGGATGATCGTCGCCATCGTGCGGTTCAAGCTGCCGGCCGGCATGGCCCGCGACAAGGCAACCGCCCTGTTCAAGCAAACGGCACCGCGTTACCGCGGGCTGCCGGGCTTGGTGCGGAAATATTACATCTGGAACGCGGACGGCACCGCTGGCGGCTGCTATCTGTGGCAAACGCGCCAGCAGGCGGAGCAGCTCTTCAACCGCGAATGGCGCGCCACGATGGCCGAACGCTACGGCGCCGAACCGGAAGTGGATTATTTCGAGACGCCGGTCATCGTCGACAATCTGGAAGGCAAGATTGACGAATTTGCTTGAACGCGCCGTTCGCCCCTACCCGTCGCCGAACCACGATGCGCGATCCGCCGAACGGGCGATCGATATCCTATTGTTGCACTATACCGGGATGGCGAGCAGCGAGGCGGCGCTTGCCCGCCTCGCCGATCCCACGGCCAAGGTCAGTGCCCATTACCTGATCGACGAGGCGGGCGAGGTCTATGCCCTGGTGCCCGAGGCGCGCCGCGCCTGGCACGCCGGCTTGGCCTCGTGGCAAGGCGCCAGCGACATCAATGGCCGCTCGATCGGCATCGAGCTCGCGAATTCCGGCCACGACGGTGGCCTGCCGCCGTTTGCCGAAGCGCAAATGGCGCGCCTGATCGCGCTTGCCCAGGATATCGTCGCCCGCCACCGAATCCCGCCCGGGCGCGTGCTTGGCCATTCGGATGTCGCGCCATCGCGCAAGCAGGATCCGGGCGAGCGCTTCGACTGGGCGCGGCTTGCCTGCGCCGGGCTCGGCCTGTGGCCCGCCGCCGGCTTCGCGCCGGCCGCGACAGCGCCCGCGCTTGAGCCCGGCATGGCCGGCGGCGCGGTGATCGATCTCCAGATCGCGCTCGCCGCGATCGGCTATGGCATCGAGGGCAGCGGCTGTTTCGATCCCGGCACCGCGGCCGTCGTCGCCGCCTTTCAACGCCATTTCCGTCCGCGCCAAGTGGACGGCCGCGCGGATGCGGAAACCACGAGCCTGATCTTCCATCTCGCCGCCCAGCCGGCATCGCTGCCATAGCGTCGCGCCCCGCTTGACCGGCCCGCCCGCAGGGCCTACCTAGAGAAGGCCAGATGGCCGGATGGCCGCGCTTCGGCTTGTCCGGGGCGAGGAAAGTCCGGGCTCCACGGGATCATGGCGCCGGGTAACGCCCGGCGGGGGTGACCCCAGGGAAAGTGCCACAGAAAGCAAACCGCCGGCCCGCGCGGGCAACCGCGCCGACCGGTAAGGGTGAAAGGGTGCGGTAAGAGCGCACCGCATCGCCGGTAACGGCGATGGCACGGCAAACCCCGCCAGGAGCAAGACCAAATAGGGGCGGCGCGCCGGCGATCAGCCGGCAGGTCGGTTTCCGGGCCAGCCGTCCGGGTAGGTCGCGCGAGGCGTCTGGTAACAGGCGCCCCAGAGGAATGGCCATCGCCCGCAAGGGTACAGAACCCGGCTTACAGGCCATCTGGCGCTTGACCCCGCAGCGGGCCGGCGAATGCAGGTGCCGATGCCCGGCGCGAAGGGCGAACGCCAACTCGTTGGAGCAGCGCGCGGGCATGGTTTTGGCTCGAACCGACCCAAAACCATCGTGCGCTAGTCGTTCGAACCGTCGGGCCCCCGGTTCTTGCTGAAGACGCTTTCGGCCTTGAGCTTGGCACCGACCCGCTGCAAGGCCTTGCGCTTGTCCTCAACAACCACCGAGAGGCGCCGCCGGCCTTCGGGCGCCGCCGCGCTAAAGGCGCGGCTCGGCCCGGCGGACTCACTCGGCAGCGCAAGCGAAACGACGGTCACGCTCCCCTTCTGCTCGACGACCTCCACCATCACCTCTTGGCCGCGAAACAGACGATGCACGCCGAACGCATCGAGCGCCCCGCCGCTGATCGCGACCTCGCCGCCGATCCCCGGCACATGGAGGGCGCCGCGCCGGTGCTTGTCGTCGAACCATTTGACCACGCTTCGCCGCGGCCCGTTCAAAAACGGCTCCCGCGCAGCCGGTGCGCGCTCATGCACCACGTCGGCCCGGCGGATCAGCCGCGCTTGCGGCGGTTCGATCGGCGGTTCGAGCGGCGCTTCCGGCGCGGCGATCTCCTCGCCGCCGCGCTCTCCGGCGGCGATCGCCGCAGCCGACCGCCGCGGCCGGCCGCGCGATCGCACCTTGGCAGCCTTCGCCGCCTTGGGCCGCTCCTCGATCGGGGCCTCGATGTCACGTTCTCGCGACGCCGGCACCGCGGCGATTTGCGGGCCGAAGTCCTCTACTCGCAATTCCGCCAAGGCCTGCGACAAGGCAGACAAGGCTTCGGAATATTTCGCCGCAGGGATCGATGCGCCGCGCAGCACTTTCGCGGCCAGACGCACGGTTTCCGATTCCGGCGCGAAATCGGATGAAATCGCTGCGGCTGCCACGGCCTCGCGACGCCGCCGCGGAGACGCGACGCTCCGCCGTTTATTCCGCGCCTTCACTCTAGGAACCGCCAACACAGGCCCCCCACTACAACAAACCACCACCGCTCCAGAAGCCTCGCCGCTCCTTGCCATGCCGCATCGACGGACGTCGGTCTCCGAATGGAAGGCGGCACCGAGCCCGCGAGAGCGTCTCCGGTCGCCACAAGGTCGATGAATATAGCGATGTCCCGTCGCGTCGACGACGCGATGGCAGGTAGAACGACTGCTTGGAGCGGTCGCTACTCTCGACCCAAGACCAGGCTTTGTCAATCCTTCCCCGAAGGCGGATTCTTATTGTCACCGCGGCGCTTCAACGCGCTTTGACCGAGTGTTGTCCTTGCTTCACTCACTTCTGGCCATGGGCTGTTGTACAGCCGACAAGTGGGATAAGGCATCGGTCCCCGGCACCAGCGCAAGCACCACCGGCCCGATCGCCACCACCGAGCCGAGACAGGCGAACCCGGCGATCCAACCCGTCAGGTGATGGGCGCCGAACCTGTCCAGCACGACACCGAAGACGATCGGACCGAAGAACGCGCCGGCAAAACCCAAAGTCGAATGCATGGCCATGGTGGCGCCGCGGTGATCGGGGTCGGCGACGGCGACGAGGGAGGCGGTCAAGGCCGCGGAATCGCCCGACACCAGCGCGCCATAGCAGAAACTGGCGAGAACGACCGCGGCAAGAGGCAGGACGGCGCTGAAACCGACCAGCCACGCGGCCACGGCCGAGGCCGCCATCACCGTCACCAGGGTGCGCCGCCGGCCGAAGCGGAGCGCGATCTCGTTGCCGCCGATCGAGGCCGGCAGGCTGACCAGCACCACGAAGGCGGCGATGGTCGCGGGATCGGGCCGCATGCCCGCCGTCAAGGTCAAGGTCTCGGCAAAGGCGAAGAAGGCGGCGATCCAAGCGCGGAAGCCGAACAACTCGAAACTGTGGGCGGCATAGGCAATCATCACCACAAGCGCCGCCCGGTTGCGGAACACCGGCGCGAAATT
>JAJYTL010000106.1 GCA_021793055.1 Pseudomonadota bacterium | reverse complement strand
ATATGGGTGTGGACTGTTATGCTGATCTGGCGCTGCGCCGCTGCGGATTTCGCTTCGAGTTGCCCTATCAGGAACGGCTGTTGCGCTGGGGCCGCGAGCTCGCCAACCGCCTGCACGAAACCGGTATTGCCTGGTGGGACACGCAACTCGGCGAGTACCAGGCGCTTCCCGAGTGGCACGATTTCCCCGGCATCTGGGACGAGGACCTGCGCCGCCGCGGCAAGGATCCCGCCGATTTCCCCTTCTGGTTGATCGCGACGAAGAGCCCGCTCTATCACGCCGGCGGCAACGTCTCGATCCAGCTCATGCGCGAACTCGCCGACAACCTGCGCGGCCACCGCGGCATCATGATCAACGCCGGGGCAGCGGATCGGCTCGGCATCGCCGACGGCGACGAAATCGAGATCACGTCGGTGATCGGTACCACCCACGGCGCCGCCATCGTCGTGCAGGGGATTCGCCCCGACACGCTGGTCATCGTCGGCCAATTCGACCACTGGGCGACGCCCTACGCCAAGGACCTCAAGGCACCAAGCCTCAATACCATCGCTCCCATGTCGGTCGATCTCACCGATGCCACAGGTTCCGGCGCCGACGTGGTGCGGGTGCAGCTGCGCCGCCTTGGTAAAGCGGCCACGCAAAGCCCCCAAAAAGGACCGCTCGGCAAGAGGTTTCAGGCGGCAACGCGACGCGGAGCGCTGTTCGGCGAGCGTCGGGCGCGCGACCAAGCAACATCATAGCCGCCTTGCGCCGGCCAAACCCGCAAGGCCATTTCAAAATTGATTAGAGGAGATTGCTCATGAGCGGCACGCTTGCCCCCGGACTGACCTTCACCCAGCGGGTTACCATTGATCCCGCCCGCACCATCGACTTCATGGGCGAAGCCGCCCGCGTCTATGCCACGCCCGAAGTTGTCCGCGATATCGAAATCACCTGCCGCAATGGCGTGCTCTCCCATCTCGCGCCGGGGCAGGATACCGTCGGTTCCCGGATTGAGCTCGACCATCTCGGTCCGAGCCTCCTTGGCGCCGAAGTCGAGGTCGCGGCGCGCGTCGCCGCGGTCGACGGCCGCAGCGTGGCCTTCGAGGTCAGCGTCCGCGACGGCGGCGAAGAGGTCGCGCGCGGCAAGCACACGCGCTTCATCGTCGACGTCGAAAAGATGATCGGTCGCCTCAAGGCCAAGGCCGCCAAGGCCGCCGCGTCGTAATCGCGTCGGTGCCTTAATCCCGCGCCGATGGCCCGCCGAGATCGTCGCCCGCCGCCGGCGCGGGAGATTCTTCGTCCTTGAAGCGCACCGGTGGACGCCGCGTGCGATCTACCGTCAACTCAAAAACGTCGAAGCGGTTGTAACCGCCGGTGACGTCGTGGAACTGCTTCGGTTCGACGCAAGCGGCCAAATCGATCTCGGCGTAAAGCAAACCCTCGTCGGCACCCGAGAGTTCGGCAATCACCTCCCCGGTCGGCGCCAGGACAAGGGAGACGCCGCGGGGCGTCCGCTCCAAGATGCGCTGCGCCTCCGTGTCGAGGCGGGCCAATTCGTTCGCCATCGGCGGGTCCATGAACCCCGAGACGACGATATTGAACACCTTGCCTTCGAAGGCATGGCCACCGGAGCGGATGCGGATCGCCTGAGCCAGATCGTAGTTGCCGCCGAGCGCCGGGTCGCGCGTCGGCCATACCGGCGGATAGCTCGCGATATGCACCTGCTCGCCCTCGGCCATCAACGCGAAGCGCGCGAGCGGATTGGTGTTTTCGCCGCAGATCAGCATACCGATCCGCCCGAGGGCCGTGGCGCTGACGCGCAGCCCCGCGCCATCGCCATTGGCCCAGACCAGCTTTTCGTAGAACGTCGGCACCAGCTTGCGGTGATGGTTGAGGACGCATCCGTCCTCGCCGATCAGGATGTTGCTGTTCCAGATGCAGCCGACGCTGGCCGCCGTGCCCTCGTTGAAGCCGAGCGAGACCACTACGCCGTGGCGGCGGGCGGTCGCCGTGATGCGTTCGATCTCGGGGCCGGGGCAACGCAATGCCGAAGCGGCGAGGCGGCGGAAGAACTCGTGATTTTCGATCGGCGCGCGCAACGCCGCCCAGACCGGAAAGGCCGAAATGTAGGTTTCCGGAAAAGCGATCAAACGGGCGCCGTTCCGCGCCGCCTCGGCAATCACGGAACAGGCCTTGTCGACCGTCGCCGCGCTATCGAGGAAGACCGGCGCCACCTGGGCCGCCGCCACCTTGTAATGAGGGTCATCCGTCATGCCGAGCCTTTCCGAGGCAACCTGCTGGCGATCTTGTCAGCGACGCCGCGGCGCGGCCTTGACCGCGGTCAAGACCCTTCGCGCGCCGCACCCGCTTATTCCTCCGGTGGTTCGAGACGGAACCGCCGCGTCTTGTCGTCATAATCGAAGAGCTCTGCGAAACGGCCCCAGTCGATAATCGCCTGCAGCGTCTTCTCGGCATGTTTCCGCGTCATATGGTCCTCAAGCTCGTATTCGAAGCGGGCGCGCGGCGCGGTATGCCCCTCGCGTTGGTCGAGGACCTGGCGGATGTGGGCAGCCAGCGGCACGAAGCGCAAAAGATGCTCGCGGAAAAGCCGTTTGCGGTCTTCGGTGCCGCCTTGCGCATAGACGCGGCCAGCCGAGGTAATCTTTATGGTGCTCTCCTTGAGCTCGGCGAATTCCAGGATGTGCAGCGCCTCGGCAATTGGAAAAAGATCGTCGACTTCGTAGGAAAGTTCGTCGGCAAGCTCGGCCAACTCCGCCTCGCCGTTATAGGGCGGCGCCATCAACGCCTCGATCAGGCCGCCGATGCGGTTCACCGAGGCATGCGTCACGGTCTGCATCAAGCCGCCCGGAACTTTGGTCAGCGCCCCGATCGATTCCGTCATGCGCGAGGTCAGGATCGCGTAGATGTCGTCCACGATGTCGCGGAAGGCGCGGTCGAGGCGATTGCGCGGATGACGAAGCGGCACCGGGATATCGGCGGCGATGCGGCCCGGATTGGACGAAAGAACCAGGATGCGGTCGCACATCAGCACCGCCTCCTCGATGTTGTGGGTAACGAGCAAAACGGCCTTGATCGGCAGCTGCCCTTCGGTCCAAAGGTCGAGAAAGTCCGTGCGCAAGGTCTCGGCGGTGAGGACGTCGAGGGCCGAAAAGGCCTCGTCCATCAAAAGAAGCGTCGGATTGCATACGATGGCCCGCGCGAATCCGACCCGCTGGCGCATGCCGCCGGAAAGCTCGCGCGGATAGGCCGATTCGAAGCCATCGAGGCCAATCAGATCGATCGCGGCCAGCGCCCGCCGCCGGCACTCGGCGCGCGGCAGGGCCAGCGCGTCCAGGCCAAGCTCGACGTTCTCCAGCACCGTGAGCCAGGGGTAGAGCGCGAAGGTCTGGAACACCATGGCGATGCCCTCGCTGGGCTCCCGCAGCGGTCGGCCGCAATAGAGGACCTCGCCCGAGGTCGGCCGGATAAGGCCACCCGCGATCCGCATCAAGGTGGATTTTCCCGATCCAGAACGACCGAGCAGACCGCGGATTTCACCTTCCTTCAGGGTCAGGTTGACGTCGTCCAGGACGGTCAGCGACTCGCCTGAGCGCTTGGCGAAGGCCATGCGCACCTGACGCAGGTCGAGAACCACTTGCTGCGTCTGCTCAACCATGCAACTCCCTCTTTCAGTCCAGTCGGGTGCGTCGTTCGGCAAAGGCATAAAGCGGCTGCCAAACGAGCCGGTTGGTCGCCACCACGAGCACCGCCATCACGGCGATGCCAAGCGCGATCCGAGGATAGTCCCCGGCCGCCGTCTGTTGCGCGATATAGGCGCCGAGGCCCGATGCGCTGAGATGCACCGACCCCCAGGTGACCGCCTCGGAGATGATGCTGGCGTTCCAGGCGCCGCCGGAGGCGGTGATGGCCCCGGTCACGTAATAAGGTAGAATCCCCGGCAGCATGACGTCCCGCCACCACCGCCAGCGCCGGATGCGAAGGCTCGCCGCGGCCTCGCGGAGATCGCCGGGGAAGACGCTGGCGCCAGCGATGACGTTGAAAAGAATGTACCATTGCGTGCCCAAAATCATCAGCGGGCTGAGCCAGATCACCGGGTCGAGCGAGAAGCGGATGATGAGAAAGACCGCCACCGGATAAAGCAGGTTCGCCGGAAAGGCCGCGAGGAATTGCGCCGCCGGCCGCACCGCCGCGGCGAGTTTGGGCCGCAAGCCAACGGCGATCCCGATCGGGACCCAGACCAGCGACGCCAACGCGATCAGCACGCTCACCCGAACCAGCGTCAGCAGACCGTTTTCGGCGACGGTGGCGAAGTCGCTCCAAGTAAGCCCAGGGCTGGCGAAGAGAAACAGCCGCCAGCCGAAATAGCCGATGACGGCGACAACCGCCGTCCACCAGATCACGTCGGGCCAGGGCGCCGGCAGCGACGCCCGCACGCGCCGCGCCGCCGGCCGCGGCAGCGTCAGCCTGGCCCGCATCACGCCTTGCAGACCGGTGCTCACGGGATGCACCAGCCGGCCGAGCACCAGCGATTGGCGGAACAGGTCGAGGACGACACTGCGCGAACCGCCCTCGCCCGCGGTCTGCTCGACGCGAAACTTCTCCGCCCAGGCTGTCAGCGGGCGGAACAGGATCTGGTCATAGAGCAGGATCACGATCAGCATGGCGAGGATCGCCCAGCCGACGGCGGTGAGGTCCCGCTTCTCGATCGCGAGCGCGACATAGGACCCGATGCCCGGCAGCGACACGTGCAGGGCACCGACCACGATCGCCTCGGAGGCGACGACGAAGAACCAGCCACCCGACATCGAAACCATCATGTTCCACACCAGACCGGGCAGCGCATAGGGCACCTCAAGCCGCCAGAAGCGCTGCCAGGCGGAGGAACGGAAGCTTCGGCTTACTTCATCCAAATCTCTCGGAACGGCCTTTAACGCCTGATAAAAGCTAAATGTCATGTTCCAGGCCTGGCTCGTGAAAATGGCAAAGATCGCCGCCAGTTCGGGGCCCAGGGCGCGGCCGGGAAAAAGCGAGACGAAGAACACCGCGGTGAAGGAGAGATAGCCCAGGATCGGCACCGACTGCAGCACGTCGAGGAGCGGCAGCAGGATCATTTCCGCCCGCCGGCTCTTCGCCGCGAGGGTCGCATAGGCGAAGGTGAAGACGAGCGAGGCCGCGAGGGCCGCAAGCATGCGCACCACGGTCCGCAGGGCGTAATCGGGCAGCGCCCAGGGCGAGAGAGAGATCGGCGGTTGAGCGGCGAGAACCAGCGGCCCGAGCATGCGCCGCGCACCGAGGCCGAGAAGGACGACCACGGCAAGCACCAGGAGCACGGCGATGGCATCCCGAACGCCCGGCAGGCGACGAAACCCGAAAACGCCCCTTGCGCCTGCGGCATCAAACTCAGCCACGTTATCTCTCCACCGCGACGCGGCCGCCCGACGCCGCTCTCCGATACACACTGTCCTGCGCCTTATGGCTCGGCCCCGGTTTTCCGGGACGCCGCCGAGCCGGCCCGATGGATACCGAGCTTCGGCAGAGAGTCAACCGACGGTCTTATGACACGCAGCTCGGCTGCCAAAATCGCTTCATCTTTCGGCCGAAGCCCAGGCACCGCCGTGACCCAGATCATGACCCGCGGCCGGCCGCCCTTCCGCTCCCGATCGACGCGCCGCCGCTCGCGGTTTTCAATTCCTCAGAATGCCCTATAACCTACCAGGGTTAGGCTCACCGGGTTCCGAACCCGGCCCGCTCTTGCCAGGAGACCGCCGATGACCGCCGCTCTGCCCCCGGACCTGCTCGACCGGCTGGTTTTCGACCGCGATGGGCTGATTCCGGTCATCGCCCAGCAGCACGACAGCGGCGAGGTGCTGATGTTCGCCTGGATGAACCAAGACGCCCTCGCGGAAACGATCCAGACCGGCCGGGTCTGTTATTGGTCTCGCTCCCGCAAGGCGCTGTGGCGGAAAGGCGAGAGCTCGGGCCAGGTCCAGCGCCTGGTCGAGCTCCGTCTCGATTGCGACGGCGACGTCCTGCTCGCTCGGGTGGATCAGACCGGCGTTGCCTGCCACACGGGACGGCGAAGCTGCTTTTTCACCGCCCTTCGCGACGGCAAGCTCGAGACCATCGCCGAGGTCCTGGTCGATCCCGCAACGCTCTACGGCGGCTGATCGGCGTCAGACCACCGGCTTGAAGGCGCGGTCGAGCTCGACGTCGATCAGCATCGGCTGCCCGGAAGCGAGGCCGCGCTCAAGAGCGGCCAAGACCTCGTTCAAGCTCGTCGCCCGCTCTGCCCCGACGCCGAGCGAGCGCGCCAGCGCGACGAAATCGACCGGCGGATCGTTCAGCTCCATGCCGACATAGGTATCGGTTTGGGCGGCATGCCCCTGCATCGCGAAAACCCGTTGCTTGAGAATGCGATACGAGGCGTTGTTGAGAATGATAAAGACCACGCCGACATGGTCGTGCGCGGCGCTCCAGAGCGCCTGACAGGTATACATCGCGCTGCCATCGCCGATCAGCGCCACCACCGGGCGCTCGGGAAGCGCGAGCTTGATGCCGATCGCCGCCGGCACGCCCCACCCGATGCCACCGCCGCGAAGCCCGTAGAAGCTCTGCGGGTCGTCGCTCCGAATCAGCTGGCGGATGCCCTCGCCCGAAGACAGCGTCTCCTCGACCACAACCGCATTCTCCGGCAAGGCCTCGCCGATCGCCTGCAGCAACGCGAGCGGCCGGATCGGCTGCTTTGCCGCCTCGGCCCGCGCCCTATCGTGCAGCGCCGCGCGCTCGGCGGCGATGGCCACCATCGTCGTCTCCCGGCGTTCCTCGCCGCGGCTCTTTTGCGCCGGCGTCATCTCGCGCCCCAGCGCAGCGGCGAGGTCGGGCAGCGAAGTCTTGGGCTCGCCGAGAATCGCCACCTCCGCCGCGTAATTCTTGCCGAGTTCCCACGGATCGGTGTCGAGATGGACGATCTTCAGGCCGGGCGGCACCGGATCGACCGGCGAGGGCAAGGACAGGGTGAAAAGATCGCCGCCGACCGAGAACAACACATCATAGGAATCGAGCGTCCGGCGGATGCCGGGCGCGAGACGCCCCATGGTGCCACGGAAAAGCGGGTGCGAGGCGGGAAAGGACGCGGTATTCGCCACCCCTTCGGCATAGACCGGTGCCCCCAGCATCTCGGCGATTTTAGCCAGTTCCGCATGCGCGCCGCTCCGCGCCACCGCATCGCCGGCGATGATCGCCGGCTGCTTGGCTCGCGCCAAAAGCCGCGCCGCCGCGGCAACCGCGGTCGGGTCGCCGCGATAGTCCGCCGCCACCCGCGTCGGCGCGCCGAGATCGAGATCGGCTTCCGCGTTCAAGATATCGCCCGGCAGGGACAGAAAGACCGGGCCGGTCGGCGGCGCCAGGGCGGTCTTAGCGGCGCGGTGGACGGCGCGCGGCAGATCCGCCAGGCGATGGACCTCGACCGACCATTTCACGAAAGGGCGGGCGATCGCCGCCAAATCCGCCCACAAGATCGGCTCCATGAAATTGAAGGTCTGCTCATGCTGGCCGGCGGTGATCAGGATCGGCGAGCCCGCCTTCTGCGCGTCGTACAACATGCCGAGCGCGTTGCCGAGGCCGGGCGCAACGTGGAAATTCGCCACCGTCAGGCGGCCCGTGGCCTGGGCATAGCCATCGGCCATCGCCATCACCGCCGCCTCTTGCATGCCGAGGACATAGCGAATGCGGCTATCGACTGCGAGCGCGTCCATCAACGGCAGCTCCGTTGTGCCCGGATTTCCAAAAATGATCTCGACGCCCTCTTGCACGAGAAGTTCGAGGAACGCGCGCTTTCCCGAAATGACTGGCACTTTTGCCCCCCCTTCTTCGCCGACGCCTCGCCGCCGGCCTCCGGCTGCGGCGGACGATGAGATCGCGATCTTAGGCCGGGGCAAGCCTTGGGCCAAGGGCACGGTAATGGCCGAAACGCCCGACGCCGTGCAGCCGGAAAATGGTCTCTGGCATCGACCGGCGGGAACGGCTCCGCTAGATTAGGCGCCAGCCATAAATCAAGCCCTCGGCTCGGAAACGCGCTGAGGGCGCTAACTGGCGTCCGTCCAAGTCGCTCAAGCGCAGCGCCGGTTAAAATCAACGCGAGCGAGGAAACCGTACCTAGGAGCTCTGCCGATGAGCACGACATTCGCCGTTGGCGATTTGACCGTCCACCGGATCGTGGAGATGGAATTCCCCTTCGCCGATCCGATGATGTTATTCCCCGACCTCACCCCGGAACTCTTGGCGGAGAACCGCGGCTGGCTGCTCGATACCGGCGCGCTCGACCTGGAGAGCGGCAAGCTTTTGTTCTGCTTCCAATCCTATATCGTGCGCACGCCGCATCACACGATCCTGGTGGACAGCTGCATCGGCAACGAGAAGGAGCGCGCCACCCGGCCGAACTGGCACCAGAAGCGGGACGACACCTGGATGCGCAGGCTGGCGGCCATCGGCCTTGGCGTCGGCGATATCGATGTCGTGATGTGCACCCATCTCCATGCCGACCATGTCGGCTGGAATACCCGCCTCGAAAACGGCCGCTGGGTGCCGACCTTCCCCAACGCGCGCTACCTGTTCTCCGAGCGGGAATACAATCACTGGGCCGCGGAGCATGCCAAAACGCCGATCGCGTGCATCGCCGACAGTGTCATTCCGATCGTCGAAGCGGGACGCGCCGAACTGGTCTCGAGCCGCCACGCTGTGGACGACCATGTCCGGCTGATGCCGGCCCCCGGCCATACGCCTGATCACTTCGCCGTGGAACTCGGGCGCGGGCGGCCCCAGGCCCTGATGACCGGCGATCTGATCCACTCGCCGCTACAGGCCCGCTATCCCGAGATCACGATGCGCTTCGATAGCGATTCCGCTCAAGCCGCCGCCACGCGGCGCAGCTTCCTGCAAGGCGCCTGCAACGACGGGACGCTGTGCTGCACGGCCCACTTCCCCTCGCCCTCACTGGTCCGCTTCAGCCCCTGGGGCGAAGGTTTCCGCTGCGAAACCGGCTGATCCGCGCGCTATCGCAGCCGCCCCTTCGACACTTCGACAAACTCAAACCGGAGAGAGAATAATGGCAAAAGGTTATTTGGTCGCCTGCTACCGCTCGGTGAAGGATCCCGCCCGGCTGGCGGAATACGCGAAGCTCGCCGGCCCGGCAATCATGGCCGGGGGCGGACGCTTTCTCGCCCGCGGCGTCGCCGCCAAAACCTACGAGGCTGG